>NZ_JASBOI010000040.1:0-2990 GCF_039907245.1 Corynebacterium sp. c24Ua_83
AATGGATCGCCTTCTCCTTGAATTCGGCGGAATACTTTCTGGGCATTGTGCCAATCCTTCCTTAGCAAAGGTAGGAACTAAACCCAGGACGCTTCACTTGGACAAAGAAAAGAGCGGCAAAAAATCAGAAAAGGTAGCTAACTGCCCCGGGGACGCTACATCGACGACCCACGCGTTAAACGCGACCTCGAAGACATCCTAGAGCGCCTAGAGACCCGAGAGGTCACGCCTCCACTAGAACTTGGTTCCTCAATCATGCAGGACTGTAAGCCAAATCCGCTTCAACACTCCTATTTCACCGCCGCCTACCCGGGCTGGCGAAAAGATGAGCTAGAACACCTCGCACAGTCTGCTGCACCACTAGACGCTAACAGCATGAACGCTACAGGCTTAGAGTGCCACCGCTAGAAGCATACTGAAATAACTCGAAGGCTTAAACCTCGTTAAAATTTTCCTTGCTTGTAATACATGCCCGTATTACACTGCGGAGGACACTAGAATTTGCTTGGGATGACGGGGTAAAATTCCACTTGTGAGGATTGATAACTGTTCCATTAAAAAACCAATTTAAGGTAATGGTTTTAGCTATCATCATCAAAAACTCATCTTAAGTGAGCTCTAGCGAGATGCCCGGAGAAACTGATTCAAGACTTGGAATTAGCTTGTCAGTAATCAGTAGACTGAAAGCGAATAAAAGCGAAAGGTTGTATCTAATTTGTATATCAAGAATGTCGAAATTGAAAATGTGAAAAGCTTTCGCAAACCTGAGAAATTTACTTTGAAAGACGGCGTTAATTTCTTGGTAGGCGACAACAACAGCGGTAAATCAACCTTACTTGAGGCAATTTTATTTTTATTCGAAGGCCCCTCAGCAACCCGGTGGACACCTGATGAATTTTACGCTAAAGATGCGCAAGGGCCAACAAGGGTAGTAGCGGATATTGCCGGAGGAGTTGAGCATTTAGTTCAAGTTGGTAAATTCAAAAAACTTGCAGATTTTGTTTTTGACGATGCCGAAGAGAAGGTTCTTCGCTTGGAAAGAAGTAGTCAAGAACGTGAAGTGCAACAAAACGGTAAAACTAAAAATGTTAACGTGAAGTCTGTTTGTTTTTGGCATCCTGTAAACCAACAGTTCGAAAATGTAACGGGAATCGACGCTTTGGTTAAGGGGATGTTTGACTTCGAAGCGGTTTGGGCTAATTCGCAACCTGGGGATACTATTGATTTTGGGAGCACTAAAACTTTAGGACGCCTTTTAGATATCTCGTTTAAAAAGTTTGTCGGCACTACTCTTTGGAACAAGTTATCTACTGCTCATGAAGCAGCCTTTTCTAGTGAGGAAGAGGGCTCTTTCATAACCGAGACTGCTCAACTTGCCGAAGGAATTAAGGAGCTTGTTGAAGAACAGTACGGCAGCGCAGATATTCGATTTGACTTTGGGCTACCTGACGCTTCTATCTTCATGAAGCAAGGTCAACTCCAAGTAAATGATGGTGCAGGAGAAACTCCTGTAGGCGGCAAAGGTACCGGAATGCAGCGTGCAATCGCTTTAGCAATTATCCAAATGTACGCTCGGTCGTCAGGGACGCTTAAAGAGGTAGATTCAAAACCCCTGATCTTGATGCTTGATGAGCCTGAAACTTGGTTGCATCCTAGTGCGCAACTTAAATTAGGTGAGGCTCTGGCTAAGATCGGAGAGACTGAACAACTCTTCGTAATAACGCACTCTCCCTACTTGATTAGAAAATTTGATCCTCGGCATCATTTATTAACTGTACTATCGGGTAAAGGTGAGGAACGAAAGTGCAGTAGTTCTGAGACATTTGGGCTGTTTGGCGCAGGAGAACCTACGTGGGGTGAAATTAACTATAAAGCTTTTGAGGTGTGTAGTAATGATTTTCACAATGAGCTATATGGGTATATACAGCGCTACTTAGAGGAAGAGAATGAGGGGCGGATCAGAGAACAAGATATTGATGATTTCCTATCTGAACAAGGGCTGGATAAAGAATACACTTGGAAGCGTAATGAAAATAAGGAGTATCGTACGACTCTTCCCGTCTATGTGCGGAACTCGATTCATCACCCAGAGAACCAGTTGAATGCTTCTGTGTCAGAGCTCGATCTGCAGAAATCTACAAAGCTTCTTGTTGAAATAGTGCAGCAGATTAATGGTCGATAATTCCGGATTTATTCTCGGTATTGCTGCTGGGCTTGATTTGACCTTTTAGTTATTAAGTGAATTTGAATTCATTCAAGCGTGTGAGGCTTTGCAATGCTTTAAAACATATTTTTTCTGATAAAGGATCTGCTACGTCGCAGATTTTGACCAACCTAGATGCACTGGTTTATATATAGAGTTTGAAGTGTTCCAGGTTTGTTTTGTTTGAGTAGATGGGAAAATCTGGAATATGCCGAGAAAATTGAGCGTGTCAAGTTGTTTGTATGTGGGGTTAGGTTTATAGGTATTTGTCGAAGCGATCGGGGTAGGTTCGGCCATTTGGTTGATGGCTTGGTTCCAGCCGGAAACTCGGGGGTCAGGCCCGCTGCCATGTGGTGTTGGATACCTTTAATTGTCATCCCACCGGCATACAAGCTGATGATCATCTCACTCAACGTCGGTCAATCTCCTCGAGCCTTTGAGACGCCATAGCTGGCAAGAATGTGCCAGCCCGATCCCTAGGCACATCAACGGTGACTGACCCGTAGTTGGAATCCGCGGTTTTCGAATAGAGGTGCCGTTGCGACAATTGTCTGTCCCAGCAGCAGCTTTAGCGTTCCCTGTCGCCAGACTCGTAGCCAAGGTGATCATCCATCTCAGCGTTCAAACCCCAGAGTCAATCGAGGCTTGCAACATGCCCCGAATTAGGTCGTTGGCATCCGTTGTCGACGCGCCTAGGTCATCAATCAGTTTCGCGATTTCAGGGTTAGCAAGAAGCTTTTTTCAATCGCATCATTCTTGGCCTTATCAGCCGGATCTCGTCGTGCCA
>NZ_JASBOI010000041.1:0-2793 GCF_039907245.1 Corynebacterium sp. c24Ua_83
AATGCGACCGGGGAAGCCCAACGCATGTGGGCCTCGAGCATTCGCGTTTTAGCGCTTCAGCCCCGCGATCATGGTCTTCAAGTTGCTGCGCAGGAAATCCTCGTAGGTTCCCGCGACCGTGCCCGGCTTGCCGAGCTCATCGGAGTGCAGTGGCTCGTCGAAGATCGGAATCCCGGCCTCCTTCGAGACGGTCTTCATGGGGCGCGTATCCACGTTCGACTCCACGAACAGGTGCTTCGGGCGCTTGTCCTTCAGCTGGCGCACGAGGTGTCCGATCTGCGCGGGGGAGCCGTTTTCATCCGTGTCGATCTGCCAGATATACAGCTGCTCCATGCCGTAGGTGTCGACCATGTATTGGAAGGCATGTTCACTGGCCACGAGCACACGATCCTCCTTCGGCAGCGCACCGATCTGCTCGCGGTAGTCGGCGTCGATGCTCTCCAGCATGGCCTTGTACTCCGCCCCCTTCTCCTCGATGTGCTCGGCACGCTCGGGCAGGGCCTCGGCCAGCGCCGCGGTCACGTTCTCGGCCATCGCGATGCCGACGGTCGGGTCCAGGAAGGCGTGCGGGTTGATCTCCTGATTGCCCTTTTCGTCCTTGAGGTACTTCGGTTCCACGCCCTTGGTGGCCTCGACCATCTGGGAATCGTCCAGGCCCGCGGTGTTTTTCAGTTTCGCGAGCCAGCCGTGCTCACCGCCCTCGAGGTTCAGCCCGTTGTAGAACAGCAGGTCGGCGTCGCTCGTCGCATCCAGGTCCGCGGGCAGGGGGTCGTAGTCGTGCGGGTCCGTGCCGGTCGGCACGAGGTTATGGACGTCCACCGCCTCGCCGCCGATCTCCTCCACCAGGTCCGCCAGCAGCGTGAAGGTGGTGACGACGTTCAGCTGCTCACCGTCTGCCTTCTCCTCCGTCGAGAAGGTCACGGCCCCGAACACGAGGGCACCGCCCACCAGGAGGGCCAACAGCGCGGCCAGTGGCTTATTGCCCAGCGAGCGAGCAATCAGTCCCTTGCCTGGCGCGAAGAGGAAAGCCAGCAGGAACAGCGCGCTGGCGGTCAGCACGATCGTCACGCCGGAGGACACGTTGTAGCTATAGCTCAGGAACAGCCCCACTACGGAGCTGAGCGCCGAGATCGCCACTGAAAGCCCGATCATCACTCCCAGCCGGTTCGTCAGCAGGTACGCCGCCGACGCCGGAGTGATCAGCAGGGAGACCACCAGGATCACGCCCACCGTCTGCAGGGAAATGACCGTCACCAGCGTGAGCACCACCATCAGCCCGTAGTGGATTGCCCGCACGGGCACGCCAGCCGACTGCGCCATGACGGGGTCGAAGGTGCTGAGCTTGAGCTCCTTGTAAAAGACCAGCGTGAGAATCAGCACGGCAGCGGCAATACCGATCGAGAGGTTGCGGTCGGCGTCCTGAACGGTCAGGACGTTGCCGAAGAGGATCTCCGTCAGATCCGTCGCCGTCTGCGCTTTCGCCATGAGCAGCACGCCGATCGCGAAGAAGGTGGAAAAGACGATGCCGATCGCCGAATCGTTCTTCACAGTGGAGCGTTCGCTGATCAGCCCGATCGCCAGTGTGGCGAGTAGACCCGCGACCACCGCCCCGAGGAAGAGGTTCGTGCCGAGCAGGTAGGAGGCCGCGACCCCCGGTAGTACGGCGTGCGAGATGGCGTCGCCGATCAGGGCCATGCCGCGCAGCACGATGAAGCTGCCGACGATGCCGCAGGCCACGCCCACGATCACCGAGGTGATCAGCGCTTTTTGCAGGTAGCCGTGGCTGAGTAGTGAGTCGAGGAACTCCGCGATCATGCTGTCTCCTCCTGGAGGGCTGCCTGCCGTGGCGTGGGGTGGGCTGGTGCTGACGGCTCGCGGATGACGAGCGCGCCGAAGGCCTTCTGCAGCACGTCGGGGACGAAGACCTCCTCGGTGGGACCCGCCGCGACGAGCTCGCCGTTGAGGACGATGAGGTCGTTGTAGTAGCCGCGCACCGTGTTCATGTCGTGGTGCACGACGACGACGTGCTTGCCCGCGTCCGCCATCTGCCGCAGCAGGGTCACGATCGTCTTCTCGCTGGGGACGTCGATGCCGACGAAGGGCTCGTCCAGGAAGATGTACTCCGCGTCCTGGACGATGGCGCGGGCAAAGAGGACGCGCTGGAACTGTCCGCCCGAGAGTTCGCTGATGTGGCGGTGGCGAAAGTCCCACATGTCGACGTCCTTGAGAGCCTGGGTGGCTGCTTCGCGTTCGGCCTTGCCGGGGCGGTGGAAAAGACCCAGGCGCGGGTAAGTGCCCATCAGGACGGTGTCGAAGACGCTGGTGGGGAAGTTGCGGTCGAGGTCAGAGCGCTGCTCGATATAAGCGATTGCGCGGCGCTGCTCGGCGGGGGCCTTGCCGTCGAGGGTGACGGGGTAGCCGGCAGGGGCGCCGGTGGGGCCTGTGCCGTGGACGTTGTGTTTGTCCAGGATCTGGAGCATCGCCTTCATGAGGGTGGATTTGCCTGAGCCGTTGGGGCCGATGATGCCGTGCATGCCGGGGGAGTCGAGGGTGAAGCTGATGTTCCGAATCGCGGTGTTCGCGCCGTAGCTCACGCTCAAGTTCTGGACGCTAATACTCATGGCAGCCAAGAATAGTGCTCAGTTCAATGAATCACCAAGTTCAATGTATTGAACTTTGGGGTGGGGTGGTGTTGGGGGGTGTCCCTATGTTTTTGTCAAGTGCCAGACCGATGTTGACGAGCACAGTCTTGGGAGTAGTTTCTTAGGCGTGCCTAGGAGCCGGCCAGCGTGT
>NZ_JASBOI010000042.1:0-1454 GCF_039907245.1 Corynebacterium sp. c24Ua_83
GGTTGCGTCCTTTAGTGTGGTGTATCTGTAGCTGCCGGTGACGACCTTATGAATGCACGAGGCGACCACCGCAGCACCTTTCGAATCCGTAACCACACTTCCTCGAAAGGGAAACCACGATGGCCGCTGGCCCCCATTCTATCGACCCCACCACCTACCTCGACGAACTACTGGCTCAAGCCTCCCCGGATCTGATGCGCGAGATGCTCCAAGGGTTCATCAACCAGATCCTCTCGACCCAGGCCGACCAGATCTGCGGCGCCGACTACGCCACCGTCAGTGATGCGCGCACCAACGTCCGCAACGGCTACCGCCACCGAAACCTCGACACCAGAGTCGGCACCATCGACGTCGCCGTGCCCAAACTCAGAACCGGCTCGTTCTTCCCGGACTGGCTGCTGGAACGACGCACCCGGGCCGAACGTGCCCTGACCACCGTGATCGCCACCTGCTACCTCAAAGGCGTCTCCACCCGCAGGATGAACGACCTCGTCGCCACCCTGGGGATCAACAACCTCTCAAAATCGCAGGTCTCCGAGATGGCCAAAGATCTCGATCAGATGGTGGAAGATTTCCGCACCCGACCCCTGGATACCGGCCCCTACCTCTATGTTTCCTGCGACGCGTTGACCATGAAGGTGCGTGAAGGCGGACGGGTCGTGAAAACCTCCGTGCTGCTGGCCACCGGCGTGAACGCGGAAGGCTACCGCGAACTACTCGGCATGCAGGTCGCCACATCCGAGTCCGTGGCCTCCTGGACCGGTTTCTTCCGCGACCTGAAAGCCCGCGGCCTAAACGACGTCTACCTGGTCACCAGCGACGCACACTTGGGCATCCAGCACGCCATCGGCGAGGTCCTGCCGAACGCCTCCTGGCAACGGTGTCGCACGCATTTCGCTAAGAACCTCTCCGGGCTGGTGCCCAAAAGCCAATGGCCGACCTTGTCGGCGATGTTCCACACGATCTTCCAGCAACCTGACGCCCAGGCTGTGTGGGATCAGGCACGGGAGGTGGTGGGCTTCTGTGAGCAGAAGTTCCCCCATGTCGCGGACTACCTCGAGGAAGCGCTCGACGAGCTGCTGGCGTTCACGAACACGCCAAGGACGGTGTGGACGAAGGTCTGGTCGAACAACCCCACCGAGCGGTTGAACCGGGAGATCCGCCGGCGCACCGACGTCGTGGGGATCTTCCCGAACCGAGATGCCGTCGTGCGCCTGGTCGGGGCGGTGCTGGCTGAGCAGCACGATGACTGGATCCAGCAGAAGCGCTACATGTCGCTGACGGCCCTGGACCAGACGAAGACCATGATGAACGCCAACGTCATCGACACCGGCGAAGCCACTCAGGAGGTCGCATGAGCCAGTCGCAACACCGGGCTCGTGCCGGTCCCTGAGATCGTCATGCTGCCTATTTTATCGAAAGGGCAGATACACCACTCGCGTGGACTTGACCTT
>NZ_JASBOI010000043.1:0-1438 GCF_039907245.1 Corynebacterium sp. c24Ua_83
GGAGCGTGTCAAGTTGTTTGTGTGTGGGGCTTGATTTCTAGAGGTATTGGTCGAAGCGGTCGGGGTAGGCCACGGCCATTTGGTTGATGGCTTGTTTCCACCCGGAAACCTTCCTGCCTTCGATTAGACGGCTGGCAGTGGCTGCGACTCGTTTACCTTCCTTGGCGCGTCTAGCAGCGCGTTTGTCTTCGATATTGCAGATCATCAACCACAGAGTCTTCAACGCGGACTCATCATTGGTGAACTGCACCCGGTTGCGGGTAGCTTTGCGCAGCTCATTGTTAAACGACTCGATAGAGTTCGTCGTATAGATAACCTTCCGGGCCGCCGGCGGGAACTGCAAGAACGGCGCGAACCGTTCCCACGCGTCCTGCCACACCTTCACTGACCTGGGGTATTTCTCGCCAAGCTCAGAGGATGCGAACTCAGCCAGTGCTGCAGCAGCACTGGACTCATCAGGGGCGGTATAGACCTTTTTCAATGCCGCTGACACGGCCTTGCGATCCCCGTAGGCCACCCACCGGTTGGCGGCACGAATCAGGTGCACGATACAGGTTTGCACCATAGAGCCAGGCCAAGTTGCCTCCACTGCCTCAGGCAAGCCTTTGAGCCCGTCACAGCAGACAATGAAGACATCCTTGACTCCACGATTCGACAAGTTAGAGCACACCTGCGCCCAAAAGGATGCGCCTTCTTCCTTGGCTATCCAGAGTCCCAGGATGTGCTTGATTCCCTCGACGTCCACACCGATGGCCATATAGGCGCTCTTGTTGACCACGCGGCCACCGTCACGGACTTTGATACGCAACGCGTCAAGGAAGATGACGGGGTAGAACTCGTCTAGCTGGCGGTTTTGCCACACCATGACTTCATCAAGGACGGCGTCAGTTACAGCGGAGATCGTCTCATGGGAAATATCCACCCGCATGGCGGTGGCCATATGGTGCCTGATATCGCGGATGGTCATCCCGCCGGCATACAAACTCACAATCATGTCATCGACGTCGGTCAAGCGCCGGGAGCCCTTTGGAACCATGGTCGGGATAAACGTACCGGCTCGGTCCCTGGGCACGTCCACAGTGACTGGCCCGTAGTTGGAATCAACGGTCTTTGAATACGATCCGTTACGGTGGTTGTCGGTCCCAGCTGCAGCTTTGGCGTCTCTATCGCCCGAGGAGTAGCCCAAGTGGGCATCCATTTCAGCATTCAAGCCCCGGGTAATCGAAGCTTGCAACATGCCACGGACCAGGTCATTGGCATCCGTGGTGGAAGTGCCTAATTCATCGATCAGCTTCGCGATTTCAGGGTTAGCAAGAAGCTTTTGCTCAATCGCGTCAATCTTGGCCTTATCGGCCGAGTCTCGTCGTGCCACAGTAGTCATTCTGGCTTATCTCCTTATGCGGGATGGAATCCCACACACAAACCATCAGACACTCTC
>NZ_JASBOI010000044.1:0-1433 GCF_039907245.1 Corynebacterium sp. c24Ua_83
GAGGGTGTCAGGAAGTTTGTGTGTGAGGCTCTGATCTCGAAGGAGTTTCACCGATAATGACTACGGTGTCACCGAAGAAAAACCATGACCAGGACAAGGTCAACAAGATCAGCGAGAAGCTGATGGAAAATCCTGAGCTTGCCAGCTTGATCGGCGAGTTATCGACCTCCACCGATGACGCCAGCGACCTGGTCAAAGGCCTGTTGCAGGCCTCGATTAATGCTGGTCTGCAGGCGGAAATGGATGCCCATTTGGGCTACGGTCATTCCGACCGGAAGATGAAGGCCCAGGTTGAATCAGCACAGGGGAGCAACCACCGCAACGGGTCGTACACCAAGACGGTTAACTCTGGTTACGGCACGTTGGAAGTGACTGTACCCAGGGATCGTTGTGGCACGTTTACTCCTCAGATGGTGCCCAAGGGCTCACGTCGGCTGACAGAGCTTGATGACATGATCATCTCGCTGTACGCCGGTGGGATGACAGTGCGTGATATTCAGCACCATCTTGGGTCCACCCTGGGGGTGGATATGAGCCCGGATACGATCAGCACGATTACCGATGCGGTCTTAGACGAGGTCATGCTGTGGCAGAACCGTCAGCTTGATGAGTTCTACCCCGTGATCTTTCTTGATGCGCTCCGGGTGAAAATTCGCGACGGCCACCGTGTAGTCAACAAGGCGTGCTACATGGCGGTGGGCATCGACATGGACGGTATCAAGCACATCCTGGGCTTGTGGATTGCTGATAATGAAGGTGCCGCCTTGTGGGCATCTGTGTGCGCAGATCTTGCCAACCGTGGCGTCAGCGATGTCTTCATCGTCTGCTGTGATGGGCTGAAAGGTCTACCAGAAGCCGTGGAGGCAACCTGGCCAAATTCGATGGTGCAGACCTGCATCGTGCACCTGATCCGGGCGGCGAACCGGTGGGTGTCCTATCAGGACCGAAAACCCGTCTCCAGCGCGTTACGTGAGATCTACACGGCCGCAAACGAAGATACCGCCCGTGCCAGTTTAGATGCGTTCGAGGCCTCTGAACTGGGACAGAAATACCCGCAGTCAGTGAAGGTATGGCGTGATGCGTGGGAACGGTTCGTGCCGTTTCTGCAGTTCCCGCCAGCGGCGCGCAAGGTGTTGTACACCACGAATTCGATCGAGTCGCTTAACGCTGAGCTGCGTAAAGCTACCCGGAACCGGGGCCAGTTCCCGAACGATACAGCGGCACTGAAGACGCTGTGGTTGATGATCTGCAATATCGAAGACAAACGCGCTGCCCAACGCGCGAAGCAAGCCAAGCGCGCCGTGGAGTGCAACGGGTATGTTGAAGGAGCGAAGGCCAATGGCTGGAAACAAGCCATCAACCAACTAGCTGTGGCATACCCAGACCGATTCGCGGAGTACTTGTAAACCAAGCCCCCGCACACAAACAATCGG
>NZ_JASBOI010000045.1:0-1432 GCF_039907245.1 Corynebacterium sp. c24Ua_83
ACCCGCCAAGGTCAAGTCCGGTGTAGTGGTGTAGCCGTTTGTGCTTTCGGCTCGATATGAAGTTCGGGGCTTGGTTAGGCGGTTAGCTGGTGGTGGTCGTCACGATGTTCTCCTGGGTGGTGCATGAGGTGCTTGGTGTGTTCGAGTGCGGTCAGTGACATGTAGCGTTTTTGTTGGATCCAGTCGTCGTGTTGCTCGGCTAGGACCGCACCGACAAGCCGGATGATGGATTCACGGTTTGGGAAAATGCCGACGACGTCGGTGCGCCGGCGGATCTCACGGTTTAACCGTTCTGTGGGGTTGTTTGACCACACCTTCGTCCAGACTGGTTTCGGCGCTGCGGTAAACGCCAGTACTTCATCGAGTGATTCCTCCAAATACGCCGCGACGTGAGGGAATTTCGGCTCCAGTAGGTCGACAACTTCGCGGGCTTGAGCCCAAGTGGATGTGGCGTCAGGTTGCTGGAAGATTGTCTGGAACATCGCAGAGACCATCGGCCATTGTGTTTTCGGGACCTTTTCGTAGAGGTTCTTCGCGAAATGGGTGCGGCACCGCTGCCACGACGCATTGGGCAGCACTTCGGAAATGGCGTGCTGGATGCCTTCGTGGGCATCACTTGTGATAAGGAATACCCCAGTAAGTCCGCGGGCTTTTAAGTCCTGGAAGAAGCCTTTCCACGACGCGTTGGATTCCGCGGTGGCGACGTGCATGCCGAGCATTTCGCGATACCCGTCGGCGTTGACTCCGGTGGCAAGCAGCACTGAGCATTTGACCACCCGGCCACCTTCACGGACTTTGATCGTGAGCGCATCGCACGATAAAAAGGCGTACCCGCCGGGGTCTAGTGGGCGGTTTTTGAAGTCTGCGACCATGTCGTCGAGTTCTTCTGACATGCGTGAGACTTGCGATTTCGACATGCTGGAAATCCCAAGCGTAGCCACCAGATCATTCATCCTGCGGGTGGAAACCCCTTTAAGGTAGCACGTGGCGATCACAGTCGATAAGGCTCGTTCTGCTCGTGAGCGGCGCTCTAACAGCCAGTCTGGGAAGAACGCGCCGTGGCGCAGTTTCGGCACCGCCACGTCGATCGTGCCGACACGGGTGTCAAGGTCGCGGTGGCGATACCCGTTGCGGTGGTTGACCCGCTCGGTGGATACAACTCCGTATTCGGCGCCGCAGACGGTGTCAGCCTGGGCGGAGAGGATCTGGTTGATAAACCCTTGCAGCATCTGGCGCATCAAATCCGGAGACGCTTGGGCCAGCAAATCATCCAGATAGGTTGTCGGGTCGATAGAATACGGTGCAGCGGTCATCGTCATAGGCCTTTCGGTGAGATGTGGTAGTTGAGTCGAAAGGCTAACTGGCGGTGGCCGCCCACTACTTTCCGGGACCCACCATCAGCAAGCGTTACACCACACTAAGGGACGCAACC
>NZ_JASBOI010000046.1:0-1427 GCF_039907245.1 Corynebacterium sp. c24Ua_83
TGTCCGAAGTCAGGACATAGTTGACAACGTGTTCCAGGGAAAAGCGTTGTGACGGTTGTCAGATCAGCCGCGACATAGTTGACAGTTAGCCACCACAAAGCAAAAGCAGTGATGGTTGACACCTCAGTTGCGACATTGTTGACAGATGAATAGTCCCAACCGCAACCTCGCCATCGTCAAGGCAGTCCGCGAACAAGGCGAACCCGTCACCAAAGTCGCCAAGCGCTTCAGAATCTCACGGCAACGTGTCTACAAAATCCTGTCCCAGTTTGATGCCGGAGGCGCTGATGCCATCGCCCCGAAATCCCGCGCCCCGCATACCCACCCGCAAGCAGTACCAACATCTTTACGCAATCAGATCATCGACATGCGTAAGCAACTGGTCAGATCCGGTTTAGACGCAGGCCCTGAGACCATCGCTTTCCACCTTCACCGCCAGGGGTTGCGAGTACCGTCAACGTCGACCATCCGACGGATCATCACCAACGCAGGCCTTGTCACGCCACAACCGCAGAAAAAGCCACGCAGTTCTTTCATCCGCTTCGAAGCCGCTATGCCCAACGAATGCTGGCAGGCGGATATCACCCACCTACACTTACTCGACGGCACTCGACTCGAAGTCCTCGACTTCATCGACGATCACTCCCGTTACCTGCTATCGATCACCGCAGCAGCATCTTTCAGCGGACCGGCTGTTGCAGCTGAACTGCAACGCCTTATCGCCACCTACGGCCCGCCAGCGTCCACCCTCACCGACAACGGACTCGTATTCACTGCCCGCCTAGCTGGAGCCAAAGGGGGCCGCAACGCATTCGAAAAAACCCTCAACAAATACCGCATCCAACAGAAAAATGGCCGGCCAGGCCACCCTCAAACACAAGGGAAGATCGAACGGTTCCACCAAACGCTTAAAAAATGGATTGCTGCCCAATCCCCAGCGATCACCCTGGTCGAACTCCAGCAACAACTCGACACCTTTGCCGACTATTACAACACTGTCCGACCCCATCGAGCCCTCGGAAGGCGGACACCACATGAGGTCTACACCACCGGCCCCAAAGCCGAACCCAACGACAAACCGGAAGAAGAATGGCGCGTCCGCAACGATGTCGTCACCCCAAACGGCAAGGTAACCGTCCGTTACGCAAGTAGGCTTTACCAACTTGGCATCGGGCGAAAATACACGGGCGAAACCATCCTTATGGTCATCACCGACAACCATGTCACCACATCATTAAAAGAAACTGGCGAGATCATCACCGAGCACTACATCGACACGTCTCGCAATTACCAAAAACCTTATTGGAAGAAAGGCCAGCCACCCCTGACCTAAAAGTAAAAACGGCGCCTCGGAAAAAGAAAAACCGAGACGCCAGTTTGTCCATGATGTCGCGACTGAAGTGTCAACTATGTCGCGACTCATGACA
>NZ_JASBOI010000047.1:0-1408 GCF_039907245.1 Corynebacterium sp. c24Ua_83
GGGTTAAGTGACAAAAAGTGTGTCTGATTTTCAGCATATCTGCTGATCAGTCTATGTAAACCGGGCTTGAATAAGGTTCCAGACCTTATTCGGGCCCGATTTTCCTTCAATCCACCGGAACGGCGCCCCAGTGTGGTAGCCGGATGCTGGTTAGCTTTGCCGGTGACACCAAACAGACCACGATGCCCCGTATGTACTGGGCAAATGAAGAAAAACGGCACTACAACCAAAGGGACAACCAGGTGGCGATGTAAAAACCCTGACTGCGGAACCTCCACCACACACCGCCGTCCCGATCAGACCCGCACCCGGGATTTCAAAGCATTTCACGCCTACGTCACCGGCACGGCTTCTCTGACCGATGTGGCCGACGCCTTGAACGTCTCCCGGCGCACACTCGACCGCCGATTCACCTCGTTGTGGCTCGTCGATGTACCCAACACCCCAGACCCCAACCGGGTCTACGACCAAATCTTCATCGACGGCACCTACACCGACGCCGGATGCCTACTGGTAGCCGCAAGCCGTGACCACGTCATCTCCTGGCACTGGGCCAAACGCGAGTCAGCCCACGCCTACACACAACTACTGCGAGGTATCGCCGAACCATTATGTGTGGTCCTCGACGGCGGGCAAGGCGCCTACTCAGCAATCAAAGCCTGCTGGCCACATGCCCTCATCCAGCGCTGCCTAGTGCATGCCCAACGCGTCATCCGCCGCTACACCACATCACGACCACGCACCGACGCCGGCAAAGCCATCTACGCCCTCGCGCTGACACTGACCAAGATCACCACCGTGGACCAAGCACGCGACTGGACACTACGCCTGCACGACTTCGGGCAGGTCTACCAACGGTTCCTCAACGAAAAAACACCATTGCCCAAAGAACATCGCACGCTCAATAAACAGTGGGAATGGACACATATCCGAGTGCGCAAGGCATACCACTCGCTTCTGCACCTATCCCGCAACAACTGGCTGTTTATCTACCTGCAGCCCCCACCAGAAGCACTCGACCCAGCCCGGTGGGCAGCGACTACGAACAGTCTTGAAGGCGGCATTAACGCTCAACTCAAACGCATCGCTGATGCACACCGCGGCAGAGCAGGAGAACGGCAACGCAAAATGCTCGAATGGTACCTGTACTCGAAAAAGCAGCTGCCTGACGATCCGCTAAAGATCGCCAGGCAGTGCAATTTCGGACAAGATCAACTCGCCAAAGTCAACGATCTCGTCCCAGAAGACCACAACACAGCCGACCACGAAACAGGACGACCAGCCTTCTACGACAACGCTATCCCAACCGAATACCAACACAACTTAGGCATCCGGAAAGGACCAATGAAATAAAAAGGGACCCACCCCGGCGACACGCCGAGCGGACACACTTTTTGTCTATTAACCC
>NZ_JASBOI010000048.1:0-1386 GCF_039907245.1 Corynebacterium sp. c24Ua_83
GGGCTTTATGCGGCGACGGGGCGTGGCGGGATTTCGCGGAAGAACTCCTTGTTTTTCAGCATCGCGTAGATGACATTGCATCGGCGTCGTGCCAGGCAGATGACTGCTGCGTTGTGGCGTTTTCCTTCAGCGCGTTTGCGTTCGTAATACCGCCGTGACGGTTCGTGGCTGCGGATAACCGCGAATGCGGAGTAGAACAAGGCGTTTTTCAGTCGTTTATTGCCTGACCGTGCTGGGAACTCACCTCTGATCGACGAACCTGATCGTCTAGTGACGGGCGCTATTCCAGCATAGGCAGCTAAGTGGCCAGCACTATCGAAGTCGGAGCCATCACCGATCGCAAGAAGGATCTGCGCTGCGGTCTTGATGCCGACTCCGGGCATACTCGATCCAAGACCTCACAAAGAGGGAAATCAGCGAGCATCTCTTCAACCTGTTCAGCGATGGTGTTTCGTTGCTCTTTGAGGGCCTTGATGTTTGCAGCCAGTTGAGGAATTACTAACTCGGCGGCATCGCTTCCAGGCACGATGACTGTTTGAGCTTTCAGTGCTGCAAAAATGTCGTCTACCAGCGGGGTGGGGTCTTTACGTGTGTGCTTGATCATCCAGTTCAACACTCGTTGGTATCCGGCTCTTTTTAGCCCCTGCGGTCCCTTGTAATGAATCAATAAATCCAGGATCGGCGTGCGAGTCAGGGTGCTACCAGCAAAAACTCGTTCCAGGCTGGGATAGATCTGGGTGAGGATACTGCGAAGTCGATTGACAGTGCGAGTGCAATCGCGGGCGATGTCATCATCGAAGCCAGACAGCATCTTTAGAGCGGAAAGTACCTCATCATTGCGGTCGACGGCACGTAGCGTGTGGGGCATTGTGCGGGCGGTGTCGGCGATGATGAATGCGTCGCGTTTGTCTGTTTTTGCACGTCCCGGATAGAGATCTGCAGCTTTGCGCATCGCAAGACCTGGCAGGTATCCGACTTCGCAACCGCAGTCCCGGGCTACAGCAATCGGTAGTGCGCCGATGGTGTTGGGTTGGTCGACGATCACGAGCACGGTGCCAAGCTTCTGAAGCTGGTGAAAAACGCCTGCTAGTTCGGATTCGAGTTGGGGCAACGGTTTGTCGAAGACCTTGTTGCCATCACGGTCTAGGGCGCAGGCGTGGTGTTCAGATTTGCCGACGTCTAGGCCAAGGAATATGTCGATGGAATGCTCCGGAGACATGATGAGCTCCTAGAAAACGAGATGGGTATGGCGTTGTTCCAGTCGCTGGTGTCATGACCTTCGTTGCAAGCACCCACGTTACAAAGAGACCTAGTTTGAAACTGGCCGTGTCCCTATCAGCTGTCATCGAAAGTCCTGGCACCCGGCGGCAACACCCCCCGGATTAT
>NZ_JASBOI010000049.1:0-1330 GCF_039907245.1 Corynebacterium sp. c24Ua_83
GGACCTGACCCCTGTTTGGTAGACACCTCTGATTCCGGCCGTGTTGGGTCGGGGAAAGGTAATCTACCTCCATGCCTAGGAAGGTTTATTCGGATCAGTTCAAGCGTGACGCGGTCGCGATGTACGAGAACGATCCACATCTCTCGCTCAAGGCCGCGGCCGAAGACTTAGGGATCTACCGCACCACGCTTCGCACGTGGGTCGACAAGTACGGCACCGGCGCAAAGGCCACGACCCCACCGGTTTCTCGTGCTGATCGTGCCAAGCAGCTCACGGATGCTGAAAAGATACGCCAGCTGCAGCAGGAAAACGCCCGGCTGAAAGAAGAACGCGATATTCTGCGCAAGGCGGCCAAATATTTCATGGAAGAGACAAACTGGTGATCCGCTTCCAGTTTGTCGATGACCACCGCACCGAGTACTCGGTCAAGCGGATGTGCACCGTCCTTGGACTCAACCGCAGCTCCTACTACAAATGGAAGGCCAACAGCACCCAGCGGAGCCGCCGGCTGATCGACGACGCCATGCTAGGGGCGAAGGTCAAGGCAGTCTTCGACGAGAAAAACCAGCTCTACGGTGCCAAACGCATCGCAGCAGAGCTGACGCATAACGACGCCTACAACGACAATGGGCCGGTCAACCATAAGCGCATCGCCCGGATCATGAAGAAGCTTCGTCTGCGTGGCTACACCAAAAAACGCAAGGTCACCACCACCCGGCGTGGGCCACATCGCGTGGTGTTTGCCGACCTGGTCAAGCGGGACTTCACAGCCCCGGCTGCAAATAGGGTGCTAGTTGGCGATATCACCTATCTGCCGATCGCAGATGGGTCGAATATGTATTTAGCTTCGGTGATTGACTGCTATTCCCGGATGCTCGTTGGCTTTGCTATCGCCGACCACATGCGCACCGAACTCGTCGAGGAAGCACTCGAGCACGCGCACCACACCCGCGGGAGTCTTACCGGGGCGATCTTTCATTCGGACCACGGAAGTGTGTACGCCTCATCGCAGTTTCAGGCCACCTGCCGCAGGCTCAACGTCACCCAGTCGATGGGCGCAGTCGGCACCAGTGCCGATAACTCGCTGGCGGAGTCGTTTAACGCCACCCTGAAACGAGAGGTACTCAAAGACAAGAAAGTCTTTGCCAACCAGCTCGTCTGCCGGCGAGATGTCTTCGCCTGGTGCGCGCGCTACAACACCAGCCGAAGACACTCCTGGTGCAAGTACCTCACCCCCACAGAGTACGAAGCCCTCGCAGCGTAACAATGCGCTAGAGTAAACCCCATAATTTCACCACCCCATGGTGTCTACTTTCCGGGGGCCGGGCCC
>NZ_JASBOI010000005.1:0-131037 GCF_039907245.1 Corynebacterium sp. c24Ua_83
TTTGAGCCGGCGACGAGAATCGAACTCGCACTCTCAGCTTGGGAAGCTGATGTTCTACCACTAAACTACGCCGGCAGTTCCAGCACACGGGGGTTGCATCAGTACAGCCCGCCACGTGCTGTCGAATACTCTAGCACCAGGGGTTCCGCCGCCACGATAAGCGGGCGAATTCCCTGGGCGCGAGGTGAGCTGGAGACGAGACTTGAACTCGCAACCTACGGTTTACAAGACCGTTGCGCTACCGATTGCGCCACTCCAGCACTGATCCACCTTCAAACGCGAGCTCTAGCAACCGGCGACGACCGGGGGCTCACCCGCAGGCGATGGACTTTCCAAGCCTAGCAAGCCACACCTGTGAACAGTAAAACTTCCCCGCTGCACCCCATCCCACCTGGGGGAACAGGCTCTTGTGAAATCTCCCTAGCCCCGATGTACGGTGTGGGAGTGTCTAGTTTCATGTCGAGAGCATTGAGGAAGAGCTCTGATCTGCTATTTTCCGGCAACCGGGCAACTATCGATGCTATCCGCTTAGCGCCGCCGCCATCCCCTTTGGCGCCGGTGGATCTTTCCGATCCCGTGAAGATCCACGCAGTGATGGACCTGGCCAGCCGCATCGGCGACCAACTCCTCACCGCGGGCACCAGCAATTCGGATGCGAAGGCGCAGATCCGAAGCATCATGAGTGCCTACGGCCTGAACAATACGCACGTCGACATCACGTTGAACACGATCTACGTCTACTCGCGCTTCAACGAAAACACCCCGCCGACGAACATGTTCCGCGTGGTGCGGCAGCTTTCGACGGATTTCTCCCGCATCACTGAGGTCGACCGCCTCATCCGCTCGATCGTCGCGGGCGCCACTCCCCTGGAGATGGCGCAGAAGATCCTCTTCGACATTGAAACTTCCCTACTGCCCTACCGCAACCGCTATGCGCTGGCCAGCTGGGGTGGGTTCGCCGCTGCCGTCGCCCTGCTGCTCGGTGGTGGTTGGGCCGTGGCGATTGTTGCTGGCATCACCACGATCTTCACCATGTTCGCCAACGCCTGGTTGGCCTCGAAGTCCCTGCCGCTGTTCTTCCAGAACGTCCTCGGCGGTTTTGCGGCGGTGATCCCGGCGGCGGTGACGTATTCGATTGCGGATCGGATCGATTTCTACCTGCCGCCCTCGCTGATTATCGGTTCTTCTATTGTCGCCCTGCTTGCGGGGTTGACCCTGGTCCAGGCGCTACAGGACGGCATAACGGGCGCCCCGGTCACCTCCGCTGCACGTTTCTATGAGACGGTTCTGCAGACCGGCGGCATCATTACCGGCATTGCTGCCGGTATTCAGACGATGGCCGTCATGGGCATTACCCTGCCACCGCTGGATACGACTCATACCTCGGGCGTGCTGGGGTCGGTGACCATTCAGATCATCTCGGGCGCTGTGGCCACGGCATTCTTCTGCAGCGCCTGCTTCTGCGAGCGACGCGCCACCGTGGTCGCCAGCCTGACGGCCTTAATCGCCTCGCTGGCGCTGTTCAGTGTGACGAACGTGCTCAACTGGCCCGGCACCTTCGGCACCGCAATGGCCGCCCTGGTCGTCGGCCTGGCCGGTGGTCTGCTTTCCCGTCGCTACATGATTCCCCCGCAGATCACCGCTGCCGCGGGCATCACCCCGTTCCTGCCCGGCCTGGCACTGTACCGGGGCATGAGCTCCGTCCTCAACGACCAATTCGTCGTCGGTATGTCCAACCTGGGCCTCGCGCTGACAACCGCGACCGCGCTGGCTGCGGGCGTGGTACTGGGCGAGTGGATCGCCCGCCGCATTCGCCGCCCCCGCATCCTGCACCGTTACCAGCAGTTGCGGCGCCCCCGCGTGGATCCCCGACGGACGAACCAGAACAAGCCCCGGATGGGCGCCGACGGACGGGTGCGCCAGCCCCTGCACTGGCGTAGGCGCCGCAAGAGCGCGTCGAAGAGTACGTGGCAGCTGGATAGCGAGATGCGCGCGGCGGAGGGCGAAGAACAGTCCGAAGACCACCCGGCGGACACGAGCGAACACTAAATCGCGTAAAATATTTAAAGTTGAGACTTAAAGTTCCGTACGTCGACTTTGTAGAAATGGGGTCAGGCTCGTGCCTCCGAAGGTCACCGACAACCGTTCCGCCAACAATGAATCCCTGCACGCGGTAGAAGCGGAAACCGCACAGGCAGCGCAGCGCATCGTCGCGACCTTCTCCGAGGACTTCCTCGACGCTGCAACGCTGATGTGCATGCTGGGCGTGGAGCCGGAGGGTCTGATCCACCGCCGCGTGGTTGCCGAGCTCGAGGAGGCGGAGCAGGAGGCCAAGAAGTCCACCCGCAAGACCACCAAGAAGGCCGCAAAGAAGACTGCCAAGAAGTCGACGAAGAAGACCACCAAGAAGGCCGCGAAAAAGACGACCAAGAAGGCCGCCAAGAAGTCGACGAAGAAGACCACCAAGAAGGCCGCAAAGAAAACCACTAAGAAGACGGCGAAGAAGGCCACTAAGGCTAGCGAGTAGCACGTAGCGAATAAACCGCCTAATTGCACCGACACGGGTGATACACATGCAGTCCGATTTTCTGGTTGTAGCCAATCGCCTTCCCGTCGACCGCAACGTGGATAGCTCCACCGGGGAGGTCACGTGGGTTCCTTCTCCGGGTGGGCTGGTCACCGCGCTGAAGCCGGTGCTGGAATCCAACCGCGGCGCGTGGATCGGCTGGCCGGGGGCAACGGACGAGGTCGCGGCCGAGGATATGCCCGCGCCGGAGGAAGCCGGCATCCAGATGGTTCCGGTGAACCTGGACGCGCAGGATTTCGCGCAGTTCTACGAGGGTTTTTCCAATGCCACCCTGTGGCCCCTGTACCACGACCTGATCGTGCATCCCACTTACGATAAGCGCTGGTGGGAGCGCTATCAGCAGGTTAATCAGCGCTTTGCCCAGGCGGCGGCGGATACGGCCGCGCAGAACGCAACCGTCTGGGTGCAGGATTATCAGCTGCACCTGGTTCCCGGGCAGCTACGCGAACTACGCGACGATGTCTGCATCGGCTTTTTCCTGCACATCCCCTTCCCCGCCCCGGAGCTTTTCCGTCAGCTGCCGTGGCGCCGCCAGGTGTTGGACGGCACGCTGGGCGCGGACGTGGTGGGCTTTCACACCCAGGATTCCGCGCGGAACTTCATGGTGGCGCTGCGGGCCATGGATTATTCGGTGCAGATCGTGGACGATTCCGAGTCCGCGAACTTCCTGCGCGGCGCCCGCCTGCCGGAGGAAGCGCAGGTGGTCGGCACCGTCACGCTGGATTCTGGCCGCCAGGTCAAGGTGGGAGTGTTCCCCATTTCCATCGACTCCGCGAAGGTAAACGCGCAGGCCAATCAGCCGGACGTGCTGGCCCAGGCCAGCGACCTGCGAGCCCGCCTGGGCAATCCGAAAGTACTGATCGCGGGCGTGGATCGCCTGGACTACACCAAGGGCATCCAGCATCGGCTAGAGGCCATCGAGTTCCTCTTGGACTCCGGCCGCCTGGCTCCGGAAGACGTGGCCATGGTGCAGGTCGCCACTCCTTCGCGCGAGCGCCTGGATGATTATCGGCGCACCCGCCAGCAGGTAGAGGCCATCGTTTCCCGCATCAACGGCAACCACGGCAGCCTGGGGCGTTCGCTGATCCACTACATGCACTCCGGCCTACCGTTCGAGCAGATCGTGGCGCTGTACACTGCGGCGGACGTCATGCTGATCACCCCGCTGAAGGATGGCATGAACCTGGTGGCTAAGGAGTATGTGGCCTGCCACTCGGATGGTTCAGGGGCACTGGTGCTCTCGGAGTTCGCGGGCGCGGCGACCCAGCTGGTGCAGGCGTACCTGTGCAATCCGCACGATGTCGATTCCATCGCCGACGCGCTGCAGCTGGCCATCGAGGACGAGCCTGCGAATAAGATTCGCCGCATGCGCCAGATGTGGGAGCACCTGCAGGATCACGACGTCAACCGTTGGGCCGATGCGTTTTTACAGCAGCTGCGGGAGGTTGAATAATGCGCCGTGCCGCTAGTTTCCTCGCGCTTGGTCTAAGCGCTGCAACCGTGGCCGGTCTTTCGGCGTGTTCTGATCCGGAGGCGCCGCTGGGCAACTCCCAGTGGCAGGTTTCGGCGATCTACGATTCGGACGTGCGTGGCGGCCTACTGCCGGAGGCTCAGCAGGGCCGCAGTTACTTGATCTTCGGCATGGAATCGCTGAACGGCGCCAGCGGCTGCGTCCACTTGACCGGAAACGTGGAGTGGAAGGACGAGTCCATACACATCACCGACTTTTCCTCCTCCCGCATCGACGGCGCCCAGTGCCTGCCGGGCGACGAGGACACTGCCGACCGCCTGAAGTCCGTCCTCAACGACCAGGACCTCACCTACACCCGCCCTTCCGATAATTCGCTGAAGCTGCAGCAGCCCGCGCCGGAGGACAAGCAGGATTGGCAGTCCGTCCCGGCGGTTGAGTTCATTAGCGGTCCGCAGGAGGGTTAGGCGCATGGATGGTTCGTTACTGCCCCTTCTTTCTGACGCCGACCTCTCCGGCCTGGCCGCCACTCCAGACTTACTGGTAGCGATGGATTTCGACGGCACCCTGGCTCACTTCTCGGACGAGCCCACGGGCGTGCATGCCGTGCCGGGTGCAATGGAAGCCCTGGAGGGGCTGGCGGAGTTGCCGAACACGGTGGCGATGGTGATTTCCGGGCGCAACTTGGAGCAGCTTGCGCATGCGACGATGCTGCCGGTGCACGGCCCGGTGCGCCTGGTCGGCAGCCACGGTGCGGAACCCGCCGACGGTGGCACGGCGAACCTAAGCCCAGAGCAGCAAGCCTGGCTGGGCGAGCTGCGTTCCCACACGGAGGGCATTGCCGCTAAGCACGAGGGCGCGTGGGTGGAGGTCAAGCCCCTGGCGGTGGGACTGCACACCCGCCTGGTGTCAGATAAGGAACTGGCTGCACAGTTGAATCAGCGCCTGGCGAACTTCGCTGCCACCAGCGAGCTTTCTCACGTGACGTGGGGCAAGGACATCTTGGAGGTCGCGGTGGATAAGACCACCAAGGGCTCCTACATCGAGGATTTCCGCCGTGCCTACGCACGCCAGCACGACCGGGAGCTGCGAGTGCTATTCGCGGGGGATGACACGACGGACGAGACGGCGCTCTCCACGCTGCGTTACTCCCCTGCCACCGCGCCGGCCACCGCGCCCGCCCCGGACATCGGCATCCGCGTCGGCGGCGGCGAAACCTCCGCCACGCACCGCTTGGACACCCCGGAGGATGTCCGGGATTTCCTGCAGGATCTACTGCGGCGCCGCGACGGACGTTCCGCGGATTAGCTCAGTCTCCAGCAGCACGCTCGGCGCCACAGCTCGACGAGCGGGCTTGGCCGGATTTTCACTCAGCCGCTGTTCGATGAGCTCGGCAAGCATATTGCCGCTCTCCAGTCCCTTGTCTTTGCTGGGTTGGCGGACGGTTGTGATGTGGGCGTCAATAGCTTCGGGAATACCGTCGAAGCCCGTAACAGAGAGCTGACCCGGCACGTCGATCCCCTGCTCGGCCGCGTAACGCACCACCCCGAGGGCCTGCGAGTCGGTGGTGCAGGCGACGGCGGTGAGCTCGGGGTGGTTGGTTAGCAGCTCCTGGGCTGCTTCGAAGGCGGTCTGGGGATTGTTGATGTGCCGTTCGACGATGGGTGCCTGCGAGATCCCGGCTTCCTCCAGCACGTCCAGGATTCCCAGCACTCGCGAGCGCTGTACGTGCATGTGCGCACCCTGGATGCGTTCGTCGCTTACTGGGCCGTTGTTGGGGGTGCGGTCCAGGCGGATGCACAGCACGCCAATGTGGCGGTGGCCTGCGTCGACGAGCTCGCGGATGGCGGG
This sequence comes from Corynebacterium sp. c24Ua_83, assembly GCF_039907245.1. NCBI lineage: Bacteria > Bacillati > Actinomycetota > Actinomycetes > Mycobacteriales > Corynebacteriaceae > Corynebacterium > Corynebacterium sp. c24Ua_83. The sequence continues at coordinate 5,907 of NZ_JASBOI010000005.1, forward strand.
CTTGATGGCCTCGCGGTCGTCGATGCCCACGAAAGGATCGCCCACTCCGGCGGGCTGGTCGCACACCACGGTAGGCAGACCACGGTTGCGCACGGCGGCCAGGTACGGGTCATCGGCCGCCACGGAGTAAACGATGAATCCGTCCACGCTGGCCTGGTTCACCAGCTGCGCGGGGCGGTCGGCGGTGGGGTTATCGTCCACACCCGCCGGGATAAGCAGCATGGAGGCGTCCATCGATCCGCAGCTCACCGACACACCGGAGACGAATTCCAGCGAGGCCTGGTCTTCGAACGCATAGGGCAGCTCTTCAGTCAGCAGCACGCCGATCGCCCCTGCCCGGCGCGTACGTAGCGAGCGTGCCATCGGGTCTGGCCCTGGGTAGCCGACCTTCGCCGCGACGTGCAGGATCTTGTCGCGCAGCTCGGGCGAAAGCTGGTCCGGGCGGTTGTACGCATTGGACACCGTGGTGCGCGAAACGCCCAGTTCGGCCGCGATGGAGGCCAAGGTGCCGCGCCGTGCTGGTCTGTTCATTCTCTTAAGGGTAGTCGCCGGTCCTTTTTTCTTGGGGGTTGACGCCACCTTCCCCGGCCTGCCGTGGAGTTCCGTTGATGTTTCACCTTCATATTGACGATCATTTTCGTGACCAGTAACCTCGGAAGAATGAAGAAAATGGTTGCCAATTTCGCAGCAGTGTTTAGTATCGCAACGTTGGCTTTGGGCGTGACCGCCTGCGCCGGTGGCTCCGAAGATTCCGCCGCCGACGGCGACAAGATCAAGCTGGTCGCCTCCACGTCCATCTGGGGCAGCATCGCGGAAAACATCACCGAGGGGAACGATGACGTTGAGGTAACCACCATCCTCAGCAGCAAGGACGACGATCCGCACGAGTACGAGGCCACTGCCCGCGACATCGCGGCGGTCAAGGACGCAGACATTGTGGTCGCCAACGGTGCGGGCTACGACAACTGGCTGACCGACAACGTGGAGGAGGGCACTCCGCTGGTTACGGCCCAGCCGCTGGCCGAGGCGCACCACCACGGCGACGAGGGACACGACCACGGTCATGACCACGGGCACGGCGAAGATGCCGAGCACGATGAACACGAGGGTCACGACCATGAGCATGGTGACGAGCACGGTCACCAGCATGGCGACGAGCACGGTCACGAGGGGCACGACCACGGTGGAGCCAACCCCCACGTCTGGTTCGACCTGGACGTCGTCTCTGAGTTCGAGCAGAAGCTCTCCGCCGAGCTGCACAAGCTGAACTCCGACATCCCGGAATCCAACGAGGATGTAACCAAGAAGACTGACGAGCTGAAGCAGCGCATCGAGAAGCTGAGCGGCAAGAACGTAATCCTCACCGAGTCCGTCGCCGCTGAACTGGTAGACGATTCCGAGCTGAAGGACATCACCCCGGAGGGCTTTGCCCACTCGGTGAATAACGAGTCCGAGCCTTCCGCCGCAGACCTGGCGGCCACCCGCCAGCTGATCACGGACAAGAAGGCAGACATCCTCATCACTAACGAGCAGTCGGAAACCCCGGCGGCCGAACAGCTGACCGACGCTGCCAAGGAAGCTGGCATTAAGGTAGTAAACGTCAACGAAACCCCCGATGAGGGTCAAGACTACTTCGAGTACGCCGACGCCCTGATCAAGCAATTGGAGGAAGCAACCAAGTAATGGTTCTCGCTCTCCGCGAAGCGGCAGTCGAACCCCTCTGGCGCGACCTCAACCTCGAGGTCGCGCCGGGGGAGTTTTTGGCTATTTTAGGCCCCAACGGAGTGGGAAAATCCACCCTGCTGAACGTCGCCCTCGGCACCCGCAAACTCAGCCGCGGCAGCGTCAAGGTGACGGACAAGCTGGGCTACATCCCCCAGCAAAGGATGTTCGACCCCACCGTCCCGCTACGCGCGAGAGATCTGGTTGGCCTCGCGCTCGCAGCGGGCGTCATAAAGAATAGGCGACCGAAGAAAGCCCAGGTAGACGCGGCGCTGGAAGAAGTAGGTGCGACCGGCCTGGCCAATCGGCGGGTCGGCGAGCTATCCGGCGGGCAGCAACAACTGATCCGGCAGGCACAGGCGATGGCGCAGGATCCAGAGCTACTGCTGTGCGACGAGCCGCTGCTCTCCCTGGACCTGCGCGCACAGAAGAAGACCGTGGAACTGCTGGATCGCAGGCGGCGGGAGCACAACACGGCAATCGTGTTCGTGACCCACGGAATCAATCCGATCCTTAACGTGACCGACCGGGTGCTATACCTCGCTCCGCACGGCCACACGATCGGCACGGTGGATGAGGTAATGAACAGCGAGACGCTCTCCCGCCTGTACCAGACGGACGTGAAGGTAGTGAACGTAGACGGAAAGCTGGTGGTCGTATGAGTAGCCAATTCCACACCGGCGACTGGTGGGAGGACACCCTCGCGCTGCTTTCGGTGGACTTCGTGCAGAACGCGCTGTTGGCGGCGCTGCTGCTCGGCATCGTCTCCGGTGCGATTGCCCCGCTGATCGTGATGCGGAAGATGAGCTTCGCCGCGCACTCCACCGGAGAGCTGGCGCTGATGGGAGCCGCCGCCGCGCTTTTGTTCGGCTTTAGCGTGAGCTGGGGCGCGCTAATCGGCGCTGTGCTGGCCGCGGTGGCGTTGACCGCGCTGGGGCAAAGGGAGCAGGACGCCATCGTGGCGGTGATCTTGAGCTTCGGCATGGGCCTATCCGTGCTGTTTATTTACCTCTACCCCGGCAGGTCTTCCGCGGCGTTTAGCCTGCTGACAGGCCAGATTGTGGGCGTGAGCTCCGCTTCGCTTGGCATCCTGGCGGTGCTGGCAGTGCTGGTGGTGGTGACGATGGCACTCCTGTGGCGGCCGCTACTGTTCGCCACGGTGGATCCGGTGCTGGCCGCAGCCTCGGGCGTGAAGGTGCGCGTACTGGCGCTGGTGTTCGCTGCCCTGATCGGTGTGGTGGCCAGCCAGGGCGTGCAGATCGTCGGCGCCCTGCTGTTGATCGCGCTGCTGATTACTCCGGGCGCGGCGGCGGTGAAGGTAACCAGCAACCCGGTGTTGGCCGTGGTGCTGTCGGGCGTTTTCTCCGTGGTGTCGGCGGTCGGCGGGCTGGTGGCCTCGCTGGCCCCGGGGCTGCCGGTTTCGGTGTTCGTGACTACCTTGAGCTTTGTGATCTACCTGATCTGCCGCGGGATCGCGTGGATACGTTCCCGGAATGTGCAGGCGGATGCGGTGCGGGCGCGGGAGTATTCGGCTGCTGGCGAGTCGCTCTCGAAGCAAACCAGCAACGAGGCCGCAGGTCACGCGCACCACGCCTAGGTCGGCCGGGCGGGCAAACCGCATAAAAACATAAGCACCGCCCCGGAAGAGGGACAGGGGCAGCGCGGCTCGTTAAGGTAGCACTTGTGATTACCGAGACAACAGCCAACGCACAACCCACCAACCCCTGGATCGTCCGCACCACCACCGGACTGGTCAAAGGCCACGCGGAAACCGGCGTGACCGCCTTCCGCGGAATCCCCTACGCCGAGAAACCCATCGGCGAGCGCCGCTTCCGCCGAGCCGAACCCATCGCCCCATGGGAGGGCGTGTTCAACGCCGCCACCTCCGGCGATGCGTGCTCGCAGTACCGCCCGGCGCGCAAGTCCGCCGGCAATTGGGAAGGCACGGAGGATTGCCTCTGGCTGAACGTGGTGGTCCCCCGCCCTGCGAAGTCCCCTACCCAAGCGATCGACCCGGAAGCCGGCCGTCCGGTGGTGGTCTACTTCCACGGCGGGTCGAACATCCACGGCTCGGCGAACAAGCCCCTGCTTTCCGGCGAGTACTTCGCCCAGGCCATCGATTGTGTGTACGTGGCCGTAAACTACCGCGTGGGCATCTTCGGCCAGCTAGCCCTGGGCGAAGGCACGCACACTCCGGAGGGCATGGATAGCAACGCGGGCCACTCCGACCTGCTGACGGCTCTGCGCTGGATCCACGACAACGCCCGTGCCTTCGGCGGCGACCCGGACCGCATAACCATCATGGGCGAATCCAGTGGTGGCTCCATGGTCACCGCACTGATGGCTACCCCCTCCGCGAAGGGTCTGTTCAGCGCGGCCATCGCGCAATCCCCCGCCCCGATGATCGTCCACACCCGGGCGAATGCGAAGTATTGGACGGACTTCGCCGCCCGCTGGCTGCACCGCATGCGCGCGGAAGAATCCCTGCCGCTGGACCAACGCACCCCGGTTCGCCAGGCACCACCGGAGCTCAGCGACGAGGAGCTTGCAGCCGCCACCGAAGACTTGCTGACCGCCGAGCACGCAATCTTGGGTCGCCTCTCGGACGAGATCGTGCGCTTCCACGCGGACAACCCGATTTCCAAGGCCGGCCCGTTTGCTCCGGTTATCGACGGTGACCTGCTGCCGGAACACCCGCTATCCCCCGGCGCGATGATGGACGTGCCCCTGCTGATCGGCACGAACCGCAACGAGTACGACATGATGCACCTGGAGCCGAAGCGTAGCTCCATGCAGTACATGCGCACGCGCACGTTCGCCCACGCGATTTCCGGCGCCGATGCTCAGGCCACCAACATCTTGGAGCAGCACTATGGTGGCCCGAAGTCCCGCAAGCTCAAGGGACGTTTCTTCGGCGATGCGCTGTTCACCGGCCCCTCCTGGTACTTGGCGCAGAATCACCCGAGCGACCGGGCGTGGGTCTACCGACTGGATACCACCACCCCGTTCCTGCGCTATTCCGGCATGGGTGCGATGCACGCCCTGGATCTGCCGATCCTCTTCCAGCGCTATGACCAGGACAAGGGGCGCATTGCCGTGCTACTGGGCGGCCGCGACGAGATGCGCGCCACCACCGTCGCCATGCAGTCGCGGTGGAGGCAGTTCGTGCACTCTCACGACCCCGGTTTCGATCCCTATTCGCTGGGCTTCGCCACGCAGGTTTTTGACGCCCACTTCCCCACCGGTGAGGAAACCATCTACGACCCACAACCCGAACTGCGGGAAGCCTGGGCGCAAGTCCAGTGGGATAAGCAGGAGGAAATGTTCGGCGAGGGCTAATGATCAGCTAGGGCTGGGACCGGCTGCTGCTGGGACGAAGGGGCGTCACTTAGCAACGCGACGCTGGCGGGCGAACTCGCTGAGCACCACGCCCGCAGCTACCGACGCATTGAGGGATTCCACCCACTTGGCCATGGGGATCGACATGATCGTGTCGCAAGTTTCCGAAACCAGGCGAGACAGGCCCTTGCCCTCCGAGCCGACGACGATGACGGTCGGAGTGGTGCCGTCGTAGGTATCGAGGGTGTGGTCGCCGCCGGCATCCAGGCCCACGACCTGGTAGCCGGCCTGCTGGAACTGCTTCAGGGAACGCACCATGTTGGTGGCCTTCGCCACCGGCAGGCGCGCGGCCGTGCCCGCGGAGGTGCGCCAAGCGACGGCGGTAACTGAGGCGCTGCGGCGCTCCGGGATGATCACGCCGTGGCCGCCGAATGCCGCTACGGAGCGGATAACCGCACCGAGGTTGCGCGGGTCGGTGATGTTATCCAGCGCGATGACCAGACCGGGCTGGGGTGCAGAGGCAGCCTGCTGAATCAGGTCCTCTACCTGCGTGTACTGGTAGGGCGGGATCTGCAGGCCAATCCCCTGGTGCATACCGTTGCCGGTCATGCGATCCAGCTCGGCGCGGGAAACCTCCAGCACAGAAATGCCTCGGTCGGCGCAGGTGTGGACGGCCTCGGCCAGGCGCTCGTCGTTCTTGGTGCCCTCCGCGACGTACAGCGCGGTGGCGGGGACCTTGGCGTGCAGGCACTCGATCACCGGGTTGCGGCCGACCACCAGCTCCACCTGGTTCTCGTCCTTTGCGAAGCGGTCGTGCGCACCAGATGCCCGGCGCTTGGCGGCCTGCTTGCGCTTGTAAGCGGCGTGGTAGACGCGATCCTCCGCCTTCGGCGTGGCCCCTTTGCCCCGCAGGCTGCGGCGCCCCTGGCCACCGGAGCCCTTGGTTGCGCCCTTCTTGTTCTTCTTGCGCACGCCTCCGCTGCGCTGGGTGTTGCCCGCCACTGTGATTGCCCCTCTTACCTGGTCGACTACGTGCGTTTGTGTATGTTACTTCCCGGCACGCAAAACTGGAACCAGGCTCACGAGAACGTGGACAGCAAAGCACCCCACCTGCTGTGAATTTGTTGCTTCCATTACCAATCTTGCCGGCAGCAGCTGAAACGAGCAATAGTTCTTCGCAGATGGGGTGGTACGATGCTTTCCTTCTAGGCAGTGATGCCGAAGTTCTTCAAAACTCCTCGCCAATCCACGGGCCCGAAGGCCAGTGCCCCTACCCCAATCACTGCCACAATGGCGGCGATCACACCGGCCGCGATGCCAAGGGACGAGTTTTTGGAACTGCCGCTAGAAGAACCGGAGAATCCGCTTGCACTTCCCTGCAGTTCCTGCGGGGTTACATCTTCTATCTGCTTGCCATCGTCATAGTCCAGCAGCAGGTCAACGTCCGCGCCCTCCAGCTGCTCGCCCTCGTTGTAGCGGAGTAGAGATCTCTGCAATCCGATACCGGCCGTTGTGGGACGGTTCTGGGCAACGAGATCCTTACCCGGATCAATCGGGGCTTCCAGGGTGAAGGTCACGATTACTTCATCGTCGCCGCGCTTGTCTAGCTGTGTAGGATCGTTCGCCGTGTTACCGGAAAGGGAGTAGTCCCCAATAAGCGATACCGCCTGACCTGTGACATTCAACTTCAAGTCGAAGTAAGAGACATCCAAAGCTGGCCCGCCGTTCTTACCAAGACCTTTGTATGCGGTCACATGTGCGCTGCCGTCCAGGGCAATCGTGCCATTCCCCTGCGGGTCCAGCTTCGTTTCTTGGGTGTTGACCGGGAACACAAACTGGTTTCCCTTAAACTCCGCACCTCCATCACCGATGACAGTCCCCCTAGCGACCGGCCCCTGCACATGCTTAAGGAAAGAGGTTTTGATCGGCCAAGCAAAAGCACCGGCTTCTAACACTGGGGCGGACACTTCCTCTGCCTGTGCTACAGGAACCGCCATGCCGCTTAACGCGACGGAACCGGCCAAGGCGCTGGCAACGAAGTGGCGGGAAGTGGACTTGGACAAGAAAGGTGGATTCACGCGCAGACTCCGTAAAGATCTGTGAACAGTGCAAAATTCATACCAAAAGCATCGATGGCTTCCTCAATCAATTCGGAACGCTGCTGCGGTGTGAGTGGCAGGCTATCGAGGCGCTGCCGGTAGTTGGTTCGGTACGGAGGGATCTTGCCAATAGCGGAGAAGTCATAGAACTTCAATGCCTCGGGATCGACATCGTAGAGGTCTGCTACACGCGCAGCGATAACCTGACCGCCGGAAATATCCCCGAGGTAGCGGACATAGTGGTGAGCGATCACTCGTACAACGTCTTGTTCCCCGAAAGAGTCGAGTCGATCTACATACCGCCGGGTGGCGGGCAGTAGTTCAAGTTGTTTGCGCCAATCGGAGCCGAGGCAATACGTCAGATCGTGGTCCAACGAAGCGCGACGTTGCAGGCGCGGATCTGCAATAACCGACCCGATGGGAGTGCCGGAGACTCTGTCTACAGCGTTCTCCAGAGCGCTGTAGACAAACCAGAGTTGTCCCGAAAGCGCATACACCGCTTGAGCGTCAAGCTCGCCTTTGAAAAGGGTGCTCATGAACTCAGAGCCTTCTGCGCGCCCGTGCGCCTCCGCAGTGGCATTGCGCAGTGCCTGAGAAATCGGCTCGGCTGTGTTAAAGCTTGTGTTTGAAAGTGTGGAGGTCGAAGCCATCACGTTATTCCTTTCGAAAAAGTTTCAAGGTCCGCGTGGAATCTGAAATTGGTCGCTGAACGAGAACAGGGAACTCGTTATTAGCGCAAGTTGTGGTGGCGCAGGAATTCATCAATCTTCTTGTGAATGCCATCGAGAGCGCCAGACACGTTGATCGCGTGTCCAATGATCGCCAACATGCCTAGGATTCCGACCGTGCCAAGAATGTAGTTCCACACCTTTCCAAACTTGCCCAACGAACCTTGGCCTTGCCCCTGGTCGTCCGGGTTACTCGGGTTATCCGGGTTGTCCGGGTTGTCCGGGTTGTCCGGGTTGTCCGAGTTGTCCGGGTTGTCCGAGTTGTCCGGGCCGGAACCACCTTCATCATCCGGATTCGGCTCCCCTGGCGATTCACATTTCTTCTCGGTGGTCAGAGAAACATTGATGTCATCCAGCTCTGGCTTGTAGTCCGCCGAGTAAATGCCCATGAATAGGACGTCTACGCCCTTCACAATGTTCTTGTCCCCATCCGTTCCTGGCTTAGGAACGTAGGTCATGCTGCTTGCATCCAGCGTGACAGTATCCCCGTTGACCTTCCAGTCTCCGTTACCCTTCGAGAACACGTCCCTGCCGGAAACTTTGTTCTTTTCGATACGGTCCTCAGGCGTATATTCAGTCATGTGCTTGCCAGGCACGTAGTATCCCTCATAGCTGGCGCCGCCCTGAATACTAGCTCCCTCGGCCGTGATGTAAGGGGACTTGAAGTTCGAGTACAACGCGCCATGATGGCCTTCGAAAACGACATCGGACGGCTTGGTGCCGATCTCTGCCTTGGTTACGTTGCCCTCGGAATCGACCTCAATGCTAGATACACTTGGGTCTACCTGGAATTGGAATTGGAAGTCCTTGGACTTCTTGTTGGCAGGATCAGATTCCTTAACCTCCCCCTTCGTCTCCCAGCTTCCCTTAGCGATATTCCCCAGAATGTAGCTGCGGAAACTCTCCTTCAATCCCCAGTTGAAGGTACCGCCAGTGATAACAGTTTTGCATTCAGGTTGAGCTTGAGATGCGCCATCCTGTGCCGATGCAACGGGTACGGAAAGTGCAGCAGTGCCCAGGGCGAAAGTCATCACAGTGCCGAGCATGACATTTCGAGTTGACTTAATAGACATGAGAATTACTCCTGATGAATGGATCCTAGGGACTTAGCCCTAGTGAATGGAATGGATTGATATGCAGAAAGCAGTCGAGCTACTGCAGCTGGCGGATCCCTCCGCCGCGGACGAACAGAGACGTCATTATCCGCACTGCGGACAACTTCGATGGGCCAGTCATAAACGCTGGAGAGAATCTCGTCGGTATAGACCGAATCAACCGATCCAGCGGCGGCAATTCGCCCATTCGATAGACAGACGATGTGATCGCAATACGCCGCAGCTGCGTCGAGGTCATGCAACACAATCACCACCGCAGTTCCAACTCTGTGAGCGATCTGCTGCATCAAGCTCAAGACTTGTTCCTGATGACGGATATCCATCGCCGCGGTCGGCTCGTCTAACAACACCACCGGTGTTTGCTGGGCCAAAACTCGGGACAACGCAACCCGAGCACGTTCGCCACCGGAAAGAGTGACGATGTCACGAACTGCCAACGCAGTGGAACCGGTGGCGTCCAGAGCAGCGTCAACAATGAGCTCATCCACACTGCTATCGACTGTCCCTCGCCACGGTCGCCGTCCCATCGCCACAACATCTCGAACAAGAAACTCAAACGCGACTTGGACATCCTGAAGCAACACCGCACGGCGCTGCGCCATTGCCCTTGCATCGGCCCGAGAGGGGTCTAATCCGGCGACGGAAACCACACCCTCAGTAGGTTTAATATCCCCAGACAGCGCGGCGAGCAGCGTCGACTTACCAGCACCATTCGGCCCAATGAGCCCTGTGACCTCGCCGGCACGAGCGACAAAACTAATGTCACTGAGCAACCGCTTGGCACCAACGTCGACGGCGAGGCCAGATACCTCAATGGCCTTATCGCCGATAGCCATACTGTTAGTAGTCGCATCGCTACCGTGAGCACTCATGCGTGCATCCCCTTTCGCATCATTCGGCGCAGCAGAACGAAGAAAGTCGGGCCGCCGACAAGGGCAGTGAAGATGCCAATCGGCAAATCTGCGAATTCAATCAACGTGCGGGCAGCCACATCGGCCAGACCAATCAAGACCGCCCCGCCAAGCGCAGAAGCAGGGATGAGGAGATAATTCTCCGGCCCCATGACCGTTCGCAACAGGTGCGGGATAATCAGCCCTACGAAGCCGATGAGCCCAGCAAAGGCAACTGCACCTGCAGTGAGTACGGTCGCAGCGATGATCACAATCGCTCTCAATTGACTTACATTGATCCCTGTGTGACCAGCGGCTTTCTCACCCAAAGCAAGCACGTCTAGTGCCCCACCCATCCGTAGGGCTACGGCAATTCCCACCATCGTGATCGGCAAAACCGCCCAAACGTGCTTCCACTGGGCACCATTTAGGGATCCCATCTGCCAAAAGATGATCTCTTCCCGACTTGCGGTCGGAGCCAAATAGACCATGAAGGAGATAATTGCTCCACACACGGCATTGACGGCGATACCTGTGAGAACCAGATTGATAACCACAACTCGGCCTTGACTTCGTGCTAGCTGGTAAATCAGGCCAGCGGCAACCAATGCGGAAAGAAAGGCGAAGAACGGAACGGTGAACGTGCCGAAGAAAGCAAGGTTAAAGACGATTGCCAACGCCGCACCAACCCCGGCGCCCGAGGTCACGCCAATAATCGATGGCTCGGCCAGAGGGTTGGCAAACACCGCCTGCATCAATGTTCCAGCCACACCCAAGCATGCGCCGACTAGGAACCCCAGCAGGATGCGCGGCAAGCGAATATCCCACACTACGCTGGAGGCCAGACCTGAATGATGGTCTTTCCCCAGCAAGATTGAACCTAAATCCTGCAGTGGCACGTAGTACTGTCCAAGCACGATCGATAGCACCGCAGCAACAAGCATTAGCACCACCAGTGCACCGAAAATCCCTACCCATCGGCGCGTTCGCGCCCGGAGAAACTCGTTCGTATTAACCGTGTGGGTCATATAACGCCTTCGCTGTCCGCAAAAGTGTTTGCCCAGTCATGGGGCCGAACGCCAACGATTGACCATCTGGAATCGTGATTACGCGCCGCTTCTGTCCTGCCGTGGTTTGAGCTATGCCGGGGCGTTTGAGCAGGCCTTCGATCCCTCCGGTGGATTCCAACCCGCCGGTCATCATGATGAACGCATCTGGGTTTAACCTAGCTAGCGACTCCGCATTGGCTGGTTCGATGTAGGAAAGGTTGTTCTCCGTCCCCACGTCAACCGCACCAACGCCCTCGATCAGGTCTTTTGCTCCGGTCCCTTCGCCCATGATGAAGAACACTCCACCATTTCCACGGGCATAAAGGAATGCCACCCGCATCGGTGTAGAGGGCACCATCTTCTTGATGGTCTCTTTATCCAGATTAATTTCCTCGACTGTGCGATCCGCAAGCTTTTCCGCATCCTCCGGGAGGCCCACGACAGCACCGAGCGTGGTGATGTCCTCGGCTACCGAATCGATCGTGCGGGTCGGTTCCATGACCACGGTGGTCACGCCCGCTTGACGAATCTGATCGATAGCGTCCCGTGGCCCGATGGAGTGGTCCACGATGACGATATCCGGCTCCAACGACAACACGGCTTCCACGTTGATGTTGTGCCCACCTTGAGTGACCACTGGCCTGTCGGCCAAGATGTTTTCAGTAGAAGAGACCGTGCGGCCTACAATCCGATCGGCAAGACCCAGGCCAGTAAGGGTTTTAGTGTAAGTACCGTACAGGTCAAGAGCCAGAATCCGATCGAGCTTATTAACCTTGACATCGTGGCCGTCTGCGTCGGTCAGCTCCACCGGCAGCTTCGGGGATGGATTCTTGGTCACAGGCTCCACATCCGTGAAGTCCTTGACCTCCGAAACGCCCTCAAAGCTACGAGGATCCTGCAGATCAGCAGCATTCTTGATGTCGTTTCGCAGAGCAGCATCAGCTTCGGATTCATAGGCGCCCTTAACGCCACACGCAGCGATGCTAGCCGTGCAGATAAACAACACACAGGTGCGGAACGCTAACCGCACAGTTCGATTAAGAACAATGGACATTAAAACGTGCTTTCTAACTGAGCAGTGTCTTGCCACCTAGTAGGCGGATTAAGACGGATTACTTACAACCAGTCGACCGATGCTTCCACCTGCGACGATGACTCCTACGATCAATCCGAGAAGGTAAGTAGCCGGGTTCTCATCCTGACCCTCAGCCGCAGCAGGCTTAACCTTGAATTTGCTCGATCCGTTTTCGTACCCCGCCGATGAAGAATCGCCGTCGACGCCATTGCCGGAACCGTCCTTATTGCCGGCGAGCTTCGCGGCGGCAGCATTGTGCGCAGCAGAAGAACCACCGCCCGATCCACCCGCACTCGATCCAGATGCTGTCGTACCGCCCACTGCGTCGCAGTCACCCTGGCCACCTAGCTGGGCGCTGAAAGATATGGGCGCTAGTTGAGTTCCCGGATCGTAAAATTCGGCGAAAGCCACAGAGCCATCCTGGGTCAGCGATACACTCGCCTCTCCGCTTACTGAGTTATCCGAGATATCAAGGGAACTAAAGCTCAGGTCTCCCAGCACTGTGCGCCCGAAGTCTCGCTTCTCCCCTTCCATGTTTGAAGAACGAACATCGGCAACAAGCCTTCCTGTTCCACCGTTGAACTGGATCTCCGGATTCGCAATGTTCAGGTCGAGAATTCCGTTGTGACCGGTGAATTGCATCGCGCCACCATAGGAAATCGTTCCCTGCTGAGAAGACGTATCGACGTTGCCGCCGTTGCCGGTGAACTGATACTTGCCGCCGCTGTATCCGACCCCGCTCAAATCCCACTTGCCCTTAGCGATAGAGCCGGTGATGTACGACTGGAAGGATTCCTTCAGAGCCCACGATGCCTTGGCGCTTTCGACTGCCTTGACCGACTCGCAGTGCAGGTCTCCACCGCCACCAGCTGCTCTACCTGCTGTGGCACCGCCCCGGGTTGTTCCGCCTCCGCTGGCGGCCGACCCGCCGCCTGTTCCGCCGTTTCGCGCACCACTGTTCCCTGCTCCAAGCGATGTTCCGCCAGAGGCCGATCCACCACCAGAACCGGAGTTGGAGTTAGAGTTCGTTCCGGAGGTAGAGCTAGTTCCGGAGTCGCTTCCGCTAGAAGATCCGTTCTTTACGCTCCCGCGATTGACGAAAGATTCATACTCGTCCAAGAAGGCTTGGGAGTTACCCATGAAAGTGGTCAGGGCGTTCATCGTGTCGTTCGTCTCAGACAGAATTCCCATAGCTTCCTTGTTAAAGCCGGTGAAGTTGCCATCGATCGTGGTCAGCGTGCGCTTTTCGCCCGATCCCGAGCCACTGCCCGAATCTGATCCACAGCTGCCGTCCAAAGCCACTGAGCCACTGGTTGGATCCATCGAGGTTCCCGCATTGTAAGCGAGAAACAGCCGGCTGCCACCTTGAGTAAGTGTCGTAGAACCAGAAAGGTTCACGCTCCCTGAGCCAGGGGTCACCGGGGTGGACAGATTCACCTTGGCGATGACTTCATCGTCGCCAGTGATTTTGGCTCCTCGCTTGCTCTTATTGACCATGTCCGACTCATAGGAGACATAGTCCACCAGAATCTCGGCGGTTTTTCCCTTTGCGCGCACCTTCCAATCGGAGAGCGTCATATCTAACAGGTCATCACCGCCATAGTTGTGGCCGTTGAAACGGAGAACTCCGTTGAGCGGAACCGTCACCGTATCACCGTTTACCTGGGGCTTTTGGGGGCGGAACTGGAAGGCTCCATTCGGGCCGGTCTTATCGCCATTAAAGCCGATACCGTCGCCACCCCATCCGCCTTTAGCGACAGGGCCTTGGATATAGGCACGGTAGCTCTGCTTGATACCCCAATTGAATTCACAGGTTCCCGCCGCTGAGGCAACGGGGGTAGCGACCGTGGTAAATGCTACGGGAGCGAAGGCAAGTACGGAGGTGGCAGCCACGGCCGTGGATGCGCGGACGAACAACCGTCGCAAGGAGCCTCGACGTGATCCAAACGGTGAAAGATGCATGCTGATCCTACTCAAAACTGAAACATCAAAAGATTTGCGCCGCCTTACCTCTACCCAGGTTTTACCCATTAGCTTAGGATAGTGTTACCTTAATTAGGTAAGGCTCGACTTAGCTGAAAGTATCATGAGTAAGCCTAAGAGACGAAAGCATCTTGTGTTTAGTTTCGTCCCCCACCCCCACCTCTCACCCCCGAGAAAGGACGCGAAGAATGACCGCATACACCCCGGCCCCTCTGGCCAACCTCTACCCTGAAGTAGACCCCCACCAGGCAATTCCGCTTTCCGCGACCGAACGCTTTGCCCTAACCGTATCGATCGGCGTGATGGCATACGGCGCAGTAGTCGGCGACTTCATTATCGCCGGAGTCGGGCTGGCACTAGTCGCCATCGCATGCGTCGTATGTTCTCAGAAAACGCAGCGCCGGATCCGCTCCCAAGCCCGCAGCCGCTTCCCCAGCGAGGACTGGGTCGAATACAGAACCGCAAACAGGTTGAATCTGAACCTCTTCCTCCCCCTGTGTATCGGCTCCATCGGCGCCCTGATTGTGGCCGGTTTTTGGTACATCCCGCCGGAGCACGCAACACTGGGCGGCATCATCATCGCCATCGTTTCTGCCGCCACCATTTGGTTCTTGCCAGGCCTGAACCCCATGTGGTCGAACGACGAAGAATATTTCGTACCCGAAGAAATGTATGACGACGAGGTCGAGCTTCCGGGATCAGAGTTACAACCCGACGAGTACGTCTATGGAACTACCCCTTCAGCGACCACTTCGCGCCATCGGCTGTATCCGTAACCTCGATGCCGGCCTCGGCCAGGCGGTCGCGCACCTCGTCGGCGGTGGCCCAGTCCTTGGCCGCGCGGGCCTCGGCACGGCGCTCCAACTCGGCCTTCACCAGCACATCCAGGGCGCCCATCGCCACATCAGAACCGCCAGCAGCGGCCTTGGTGGATTCCAGCCACGTCTCGCTCAGTGGATCCACGCCCAACACGGCAGCCATCGCACGAACCTGCCCGGCGATCTCCTTAACCTGCCGCTTCGCCTCGTCCGTAGGCTTTGCATCCAGTAGCTTGTTGCCCTCGCGGACCACGTCGTGGATCACAGCCAACGACTGCGGCACGGCCAGGTCGTCGTCCATCTTCTCCGCGAACTGTTCCGGCACTTCGCCCACCGGCAGCGCCTGCGGGTCCACAGCGGTCTCTCCGGTGACGTACTCAATAGCGCGCACCAGGAACTTCTCGATACGGCGGTAGCCCGCAGCGGCCTCACCCAGCGCAGCCTCAGAGTACTCCAACATCGAACGGTAGTGCGCGCTGCCCAGGTAGTAGCGCAGCTCAACCGGACGCACCAGCTTCAGCACGTTCGGGATAGAAAGCACGTTGCCCAGAGACTTCGACATCTTCTCGCCGGACATCGTCACCCAGCCGTTGTGCATCCAGTAGCGCGCGAAACCGTCGCCCGCTGCGGTCGCCTGCGCGGCCTCGTTCTCGTGGTGCGGGAACTGCAGATCCAACCCGCCGCAGTGGATGTCGAACTCACTGCCCAGGTAAGTCGTGGCCATCGCGGAGCACTCGATGTGCCAGCCCGGGCGACCACGACCCCACGGGGTGTCCCAGGCCGGCTCACTCGGCTTGGCTGCCTTCCACATGGTGAAGTCGCGCGGGTCGCGCTTGCCGGTCCCCGCGGATTCACCCTGATCCATCTCGTCCAGCTTCTGGCCGGACAGGAAACCGTAGTTATCGATCGTCGCGGGTTGCGCGTACACGTTGCCGTCTGCGGCGTAGCCGTGGCCGTTGTCGATGATGCGCTGCATGTACTCGATCATCTGCGGTACGTGCCCGGTAGCGCGGGGCTCGATGGAAGGTGGGGTGACGCCCAACTGGTCATAAGCCCAGTTAAACGCGCGCTCGTGCGTGGCTGCCCACTCCCACCACGGGCGGTTGTTCTCCGCGGCCTTGGTCAGGATCTTGTCATCAATATCGGTGACGTTCCTTACGAAAGCGACGTCCAGTCCCTTGGCCTCTAGCCAGTTGCGCAGAATGTCAAAAGCAACTCCGCTGCGCACATGCCCGATGTGCGGGATCGACTGCACGGTCGCTCCACACAGATAGATCGAGGCATGGCCTTCACGGATGAGCTCAAAGTCGCGGAGCTGGCGGGCGGCAGTGTCGTAAATTCGCAAAGTCACACCACACAGTATAGGCATGCGCGTCCGGCCTCTTTGCCCATGCGTGTCAGTATCGTGGAGGACATGAGCACTCAGAACACCCCGAGATTCGCCACCATCCGCCTCAACGATCGGGGTGCATGGCACCCAATTGCAGTCACCTCCTTCTCTGCCGAAGGCGGTGAAGGCAAGCTCCTCGCCGAGTTCCCCTACAAGAAGCAGATCAGCAACACGGAACTGGATTCCCTCCCCACTGTTACCTTCACCGCCGACCAGCTGGGGCCGGTCGTGCCGAACCCGGGGAAAATTTTTTGTGTCGGCCTGAACTACCGGGAACACATCGCGGAGATGGGCCACCCGATTCCGGATCACCCCACCCTGTTCGTGAAGTACGCCTCCGCCTTGGCCGGCCCGTATGACGAGGTTATTGTTCCCCCGGAGCTCTCCGCGCAGGCGGACTACGAGGGCGAGCTCGCTGTCATTATGGGCGAGTCCGGCCAGATCGCGGGCTACGCCGTGATGAATGATTTCTCTCAGCGCGATTGGCAGTACCGCACCCAGCAATGGCTGCAGGGTAAGAACCTGGATCGCTCCAGTGGATTCGGCCCATGGATGGTGCCGGCCGAACACTTCGACCCGATTGCAGAAGGAGCCGTCTTGCGCACCTGGGTCAACGGCGAACTCCGCCAGGAGCACAGCGTTGCCGACCTGGTGTTTAAGCCACAGGATCTGGTGGATTACATCAGCAATTTCGCCTCGTTGGCACCTGGTGACGTCATCGTGACGGGCACACCAGAGGGCGTCGGCCACGGCATGACCCCACCGCAGTACCTAGCCGATGGCGACGAGGTGCGCATCGCTATCGACGGCATTGGGGAAATATGCAACCGCATTAACTGCTGAGCTGAGCCAAACCCGGCTCGGCTTTCTTGATGGCGCTCCGCACTGCCGCGAAAAGTAGCAGGCAGATGGGAAGCGCAATCACAATCACATCGATCCTGGGCGACCAGAACAATGGGAGGTATCTACTAGGCAATACCGATATGAGCAGGCACTGGGCGGCAGTTAGCAGAAGCAGTCCATAGAAGCTCTTTCGCAGGTCCGCTACGAGGCATGCACCGAAAATCACCGACAATGCAATAAGCGTGTACTGCAGCATGCCTGGGTTGCCCAGGATCGCGACAACGCCGCATTCGCCCAGGCAAAGCCCGAGGAAAAGCCAGTCGCAGGCCGCCCACGTGCGAACAGTTAATTCTTCCAGCTGGGAAAGCCGGTTATCCCAGAACATCACCGCGGAGCTAACGATGGCGATGGAAAACACGAAGTTAAACGGGATAACTCCGGACGAACTCCACGAAGCCCAAGGAATGGGAATAGTGGTCGTGCCGAACAGTACGGCGCCCACGACGCCGAATATCTGAAGCATCACCGCGTAGGTCGCGGAATGTCCACGCCAATAGATCTGTACTCGATGTTGGGCAGACACTATCCCTCCCAGCACTCGGAGTTCGCCCGATCCAGGATGAACTTCACGTCCACTCCCGCATTCGTTCCATGCACCCCGCGCCATTGTCCGGAAGGCGTCAAGGTCGCTCGTTCCAGCTCTTCTTCCGTCAGATCGGGAAGAGACTCCGCTACGGATACGGGTTGCTGCGGGGTCCCCCAACACGATGGTGCCCCCTTAAGTGCAGGTTCATTGCTGAGGAGCTCGACCAGGAGCGCGTGCTTTACTTCCGGTTGTTGACCCGAGCGAGCGAGCCGGATGTCGTCGTCCCGTTGCGGTTCGGCGTCGATCAGCCTATAGGTAGTGACGCCCAAAGATTCCCACACCTTGCGGTTAGCGTCTACCTGCCCAGATGGAGTTTCGCGCCAGTAACACACCGCTCCCTCGCAGATCATGTGCTCTTGGGGGCGGGGCACCGCGGAACTGTAGTTTCCGTCTTGGGCGATTCCGTAGCCTAAACTACAGCTCACGCCGAGTAGAACAATGGCTGCCAAGCGGAGTGGCCACGCCGACAACCCCGGAAGCCAGTTTCCATGAAAAGCCGCGATCAACAGCAACGAGCAAACGCATATAGCCCCCAACACCAGAGCCGAAGCCTTCCACAGAATCGGGTCCACGCTCTGTGATACTTGGCAACAGGAGCTGAACGGCTGCCCGAACATTTGTCGCCACGCCACGTTTGAGAGCGACACCGGGTAAGCGACCAGGATATAAGGAAGAAGCAAGCCGACGGCGATCGCCACAATTGCTGGTAGGTACAGCCCTAAAGTTGCTCCCAAGCTCAGCCATGCCACGCCGTGAAGAGCAATAAAGACCAACCCTGTTGCAAGGAACCGTCCGGACTCTACGTAGCCGATATTCGCTAACTGCACTGCGAGGTACGCCAGCACCACTACCACCGCAAGCAATAGTGGCAGCGTCAAGGATCTGAGCCAGACTTTAAAAACATCCTGCACAGACCCGCGGGACTTAAAAAAGGAACGGAAGCGTGCCATCTCTTTGGCGCCGATAAAGCCAAGGATTGGCCCCAGCGAATAGTAGAGGGCCAAGCTATTGGAGATCGCGTTGTCCTGCGTAGGCACCGGGTTTGCGTTGAGTGTAATGCTCAGCAATCCCAGCACAGAAGCGGCGAGTACCAGAGCAACGTTGAGAGCGTTAATCCTCGTCATGGCCGCCGTTCCTGGAAAATGCTTCCGCAAGTTTTCTCACAGTCTCGGAATAACGATGTGACTTCTCCGACTCTAGTGATTCACGCCCAATTCGTAGAAAATCGCCCATGGGTCCCTGGAATTCAATTTTGCCTTCATGCAACACGAGTACATGCTCGAACGGCTTCTCCACCTCCAAGGGCTGATGGCTAGATACCCAAAGACCAACGCCCGATTCCGCGATGGATCGATAGAGCCCTTGAAGTTCCCGTTTCGCCAGCGGGTCGAGTGCAGCGCTAGGTTCGTCTAGCAGAATGTGCTCCGCGTTAGAGTTCAGGGCTGTAGCGATTTGCACGCGGGCTTGCCGCCCGCCAGACAGCTTGCTGCATTGCTTATGTGCGTGTGCTTTAAGTCCGACGAATTCAATCCAATAGGCTGCGGTCCTCTTGCTCTCCGTCCAACCGGCACCATTAAGCCAGGCGACGTAGGAAACATAGTCGACCACACGCGCCCCATTGATGCTTTCGAAATGCTGTGGGACGTACACCGCTCGGCCCAACTTCGGCACAGCGCCCTTGGACGGTTTTAGCTGCCCGGCAAGCAACTTCATAAGCGTGGTCTTACCGGCACCATTGACACCCAGGATCACTGTTGGGCTAGCAGGAACCTCGAGGGAGCGGACCTCGATCCCTTCATCGGAACGCGGGTAGCTAAAGGAAAACGAGTAGCTATTCGACAAGGAAGTTCCAGACCTTTAGTGCACGGAGTTTCTGTTTGATGGAACAAACCTACGAAGGCATAAAAAGATTGTCAATAACTAATTCTGCGACTGCCACACGACCGCCGTCGCCACAGCCGCCACGCCCTCGCCGCGGCCGGTGAAACCCATGTGATCGGTCGTGGTTGCAGAGACGGAGACCGGCGCGCCGATCAGCTCCCCCATCACCTTCTCGGCCTCTTCGCGCCGGGTGCCCATCTTCGGGCGGTTCCCCACCATCTGCACCGCCGCGTTGCCGATCACGAAACCCTTGGATTCCAACAGCTCGCGGCACTCGCGCAGGAGGCGCTCGCCGGAAACGTTGTCGTATTCCTTGCGCCCCACTCCGACGAAACTACCCAGATCCCCCAGCCCTGCGGCGGAGAGCAACGCATCCACTACCGCGTGCGCCACCACGTCGCCATCGGAGTGTCCTTCGCAGCCATCCTGCCCTTCCCACAGCAGGCAGGCCATCCAGCAGTCTTTACCGGGCTGCACCTGGTGAGCATCCGTCGCAATGCCGACGCGGGGAATGATGTGTGGGGTATTCAATTGCGGTCTGCCTCTCGCCTCTGGTTGCGTTCTACTTGTCTATTTCGGGCCTTCTAGCCCTTGCTGCCATTCAGAATCATCTGCGCCACACGGTAGTCCTGGGGCGTGGTGATCTTCATAGCTAACGGGTCAGCGTCCACCGCCACCACCGGGAAGCCTGCCATCTCCATCAGCGAGGCATCGTCCGTTACCAGCGGAAACGGTGAGGCACCCACCCGATCCACCGCATGCGCAGAACTGATTTCCGTGGTGCGCAGGTACTGCTCGTTAGCCTCGATCAGCTTCTCCAAGTCGAATACCTGTGGCGTAGCCGCCGCCCGCAGGCTGGCACGGTCGGGGGTTTGCTCCACGACCGTCTGCCCTGCGCGCGGGCCGGAGGTGGGGGCGTCAATAACTTTAATAGTGTCTACCACCGGCAACACCGGGATCGCCCCGTACCAGGAACCATCCGCGACACCACGGCGCGCGCGGTCGACAACCTCGGCGACCATGGCGGGCGGGGTGAGGCAGCGGGCGGCATCGTGGACAGCAACGAAGCGCCCCTCGGTGGCCTCGCCCGCAGCGCTTAATCGCCGTTGGATTGCAACGAGGCCCGCGTAAACAGAATCAAAACGCTCTCCACCACCGAGCTCCACGCTGACGGTCATGGGCGCCCACTCCGCGACGTTGATGGGATCGCCGACGATGCTTTCGGCGTGGTCGCGCATGTTCTCGCTGACCAGCACGATCGCTTCTTCGATGTTTTGGGACGCCGCCAGGCCGTCCAACGACCTTTCCAGCAACGACCGACCGTTGAGCTCGACGAAAGCCTTCGGGGTGTCGAAGCCCAGGCGGGTACCGCTACCGGCAGCGGCGACGAGTGCGTAGACGTTCGCTGTCACAGCGCCTGCCCGGCTTAGTCTTCGCCGTCCAGCTCGTCGTCCAGATCAATGGAGCCGCCGGACTTGGAGTCCTCGTCCACGCCTGCGGCACGGGCTGCAGCGGCGGCCTCGCGGTGGCGCTTGATGGCGGCCTGCATCTCGGCCAGCAGCGCGTCGGTCTTCTTGTCGTCCACGCCCTCGGCCAGGGCGAGTTCGCCCACGAGGATCTGGCGGGCCTTGGCCAGCATGCGCTTCTCACCGGCAGACAGGCCGCGGTCCTGGTCGCGGCGCCACAGGTCGCGCACAACCTCGGCAACCTTGTTCACGTCTCCACTGGTCAGGCGCTCCTGGTTCGCCTTGTAGCGGCGGGACCAGTTGCCAGCCTCTTCGACGTCGGTCTCGCGCAGCACGGAGAAGACCTTGCGCAGGCCTTCCTCACCCACCACGTCACGCACGCCAACCTTCTCGGCATTCGCGGCCGGGACGCGGACGGAAAGATCACCCTGGTTGATGCGCAGCACCAGGTAGTCGACGGTTTCCCCCTTGAACTCCCGCTGCTCGATGCCCTCGATGACGGCGGCGCCGTGGTGCGGGTAAACGACCGTATCTCCGACTGCGAACTCCATAAGTGTTCCTCTAACGTCCTTCCGAAAGGCTGTGACAGGCTGTGCCGGGCACTGACAGGCACGGCGTAAATACCCGATAGATTCTACCGTAATCGACCGCGCTACCCGCATTTGGGGCATAAAATCCCCAGCAAGTACGCACTAGGGGGCACTAATTAACCTTAAAGGCCTCCTTGGCTAGGTGTACCGGCCCCCTACAGGCTAGGCTGGGTGCAGACGTTTTTATTCAACTGCTTTTAAGACATGCCTCAGATGGAGGAACGCATCGTGAAGACCCTCAAGGCCCAGCCGCTGAAGACGACCTTTGCCCGTGGTGCGCTGGCGCTGGTCGCAGCAGGTTCCGCACTCGCCCTGTCCGCGTGTGGTGCAGGTCAGATTTCCCAGACTTCCAGCCAGGTTGCCGCTGTCAACGGTGCTAGCGGCACCGCCGAGCACGCTGACGTTCAGGACGTCACCGTGGTTGTCGGCCCGGATAACGCTCTGGCCCTGAAGTTCACTATCACCAACGAGGACACCCACGGTAAGCCCGTCAAGGTTGAGTCCGTGAAGGTGGAGGGCAAGGAGGTCTCCGGCCTGGACGAGACCGAGATTCCGGCTGGCGGCTCCCTGGTTGCTGATGGCAAGTTCGCTATGGAAGACATTGAGGCCAAGGAGCAGAAGCAGCTGCAGTACGCCACCACCTCCATCAAGGGTCTGGATGACGTTTACGTGGGCGGCCACAAGAAGGTCACCTTCAAGCTGGATGTCGGCGAGGTTGAGCTGAGCGCTCCGGTTTCCGCTTATGTTCCGGAGGCAGGCCAGCTGCACCGTGACGAGGACGGTAGCCTGACCGACAAGTAGCCCCAAGAGCAAGCTTCAGCGTAGGCTTCCTCAAAATCGAACAAACGCCGCCGCCGGACATTGGTTGTCCGGGGCGGCGTTTATTGTTGTGAGCATGGCAAGTAAGTCGAGCAAAGCAAGCCGGGTTTTCGTCTGTACCTCCTGCGACCACCAGCTGTCGAAGTGGATGGGGCGCTGCCCGCAGTGTGGGGAATGGGGATCGCTGGAGGAGCGGGACACGCGCTCCTTAGGCTTGGGCGCAATGGGGCTCGCCGGAGTTGCGGGTGCTGGCGCTAGTGCGGGGCGCCGCGGTGGGGGACGCGGATCCGGCGGCCTAGTTCCAGGGGCCAGCGCCCAACCGGTCACCCAAGTGGATCCGACCATCGCCAAGCACCGCCCCACGGGCATCGGGGAACTAGACCGCGTTCTAGGCGGCGGCATTGTCCCAGGCAGCGCTGTGCTACTGGCGGGCGAACCGGGCGTGGGTAAGTCCACCTTACTGCTAGAGGTCGCCGCTGCGTGGGCCAAGAAGGGGCATACGGTGCTGATCCTCACCGCGGAGGAGTCCGTGGGGCAGGTGCGCCACCGGGCGGAACGCACCGGTGCACTGCACGACAAGCTCTATTTGGCCAGCGAGAACGACCTGGAGAATGGCCTGGCGCAGGTCGATGCACTAAACCCAGAGCTGATCATCGTGGATTCCCTCCAGACCATGCAGGCCACTGGGGTGGAAGGCGTTGCTGGTGGCGTGGCCCAAACCCGCGCGGTCACCAGCACGCTGACGACCCTGGCGAAGATGTCGGGCACGCCCGTCATCGCGGTGGGGCACGTGACGAAGGAGGGCACGGTCGCCGGCCCCCGCACCATCGAGCACCTGGTGGATGTTGTGCTGAACTTCGAGGGCGACAAACACTCCTCCATGCGCTTCCTGCGCGGCATCAAGAATCGCTTCGGTGCCACAGACGAGGTCGGCTGCTTCGAGCAGACCGCCCACGGCATCCAGGAGGTTGCGGACCCCAGCGGGTTGTTCCTGCATCACCGCACCGAATCCGTGACCGGCACCGCAGTAACCGTCGTGATGGACGGGCGCCGCGCCATGGTCGGCGAGCTGCAAACTTTGGCGCTTAACAGCGAGTTTAAGAATCCGAAGCGCTACATGACGGGCATGGATGCCTCGCGAGTGTCGATGGTGCTGGCCGTGCTCTCCGAACGCTGCGGGTTGCCGCTGGCGGACAAGGAGGTTTACGCCGCCACGGTCGGCGGGATGAAGATTCTGGAACCCTCCGCGGACCTCGCCACCGGGCTTGCGCTGGCCTCCACCGCAAAACGTACCCCGCTCCCCCTTGGGCTGGTTGCCCTCGGCGAGGTGGGCTTAGGCGGGGAGGTGCGCCGCATTCCGCAGCTCACCCAAAGGCTGGCAGAAGCCCACCGGCTGGGATTCCACACCGCGCTGGTGCCAAAGAACTGCCACTACGAGGCGCCGAAGGGCATGAAAGTAAAGGAGGTCTCCACGCTCTGCCAGGCGGTCAACTACTGCCTATCTACTGACTAGTCCACCGGCTGGGCCATTACTGGCTACTGCAAGTTAAACGAGGCCGGCTGGGAAGTATTGTCGCCCACGTGGGCGTACAGCAGGTAGCTTCCCGGATCGACCGGCTTGCGGTCCTCGCACTTGCCCGGAGCGGATGTGGTACGGGACCAGGCGGCCATCTCGTAGTTCGCAGACTCGCCGGCCTTGATCTTCGTATCGCCTACGACCTCCGGCTCGTTGCAGTCGATGTCTCCCCACACGCGCTCATAGTTGCCCATGGTGAAGACCTCGAACTTCAGCGGGGAATCATCGAAGTTGATGTCGCAATCCGCGTTCGTCGGGTTCTCGATCTTCACGAAGAAGTTCGGCTGCTGCTCCGCGTTAAACGTCGGAGCACCCGGCCGAGCGGTGACGCGCAGGTCGGCAAGCGAGCAAGAATCCTTCTTCTCGTCCTTGTTCTCGTCGCTCTCGTCGTCCTTGTCTTTATCTTTGTCCTTTTCGGACGCCTTCTCGTCCTCCGAGTCGCTCGGTTCCGTACCCTTCGGCGGCTCCGGCGAGCTAGTCATATCCTGCTGCTCGGAGGTAGTGATGGCAGTCTCGGTGGACGCCGTGTTCTCGGAGTCCCCTCCCCCACTGACCAGGCTGATCAAAGCCCAGATCACACCGATAACAACGACCAAGATCACCACCGCAGCAATACGGCGGCGGATATACACTTCGCGTGGCAACGGGCGCCTGTTGTCTTCATCAGTCACGCAATTAATGCTAAAGGCTGCCCGCTAAAAGACCGCGCATAGACACGGGGTGAACCCCGCAAAAGTCCTAGTGAACGCGCTGCGCACCCTCAATATCCAACCCGTAGCTGACCAGCGGCTCGGCCAGGCCATCGGACAGGCGGTAGCGCAGCCCCACAACGGCACAACGGTTGTCTGCCAGACGCGCCTGAATCTCCGGCGAGCGATCCACGATGTGGTCGGCGATCTCCGCCACGTGGTTGCGTTCGAAGGCGTCACTACTTTCCATGCCGCGCTTCTTCGCGGACAGCAACGATGGCGTGACCTTCTCCACGAGCACGCGCTGAAAGCCCGCGGGCATGTCGCCGCCGTTCAACGCCTGGGAGGCCGCGGCAACCGCACCGCACTTCTCGTGCCCCAGCACCACAACCAGCGGCACCTCCAGGGAATCCACCGCGAATTCCAGGGAGGCCAGCACGGACAGGTCGGTGATCTCGCCGGCAGTGCGGATCACGAAGACATCGCCGAGGCCCTGGTCGAAGAGGATCTCCACCGGCGCGCGGGAATCGGAACACGCCAACACCACGGCCTGGGGCTTCTGCCCCTCCTGCAGGGAAATGCGGCGGCTCAAGTCCTGGTGTGGGTGGTCGGAATCGCCGCGCATGAAACGTTCGTTGCCTTCGCGCAGGCTATCCCAGGCCTGCCGCGGGGTCAGATGTTGGCTGGAAGTCATGGTTCCATTGTGCACCGCGCTACAGTGATTCGTGCAATGAACTCCCCTTCCGCCGCCTCCCCCGACCTGCCTACCGGCTCGCACAGCAGTCTGCCCGCCAAGTTGAATTATTGGTACGCGCGCAACGCCCGCGACCTACCGTGGCGCCACCCGGACACCACCCCGTGGGCAATTCTGCTGAGCGAGGTCATGAGCCAGCAAACGCCCGTCGCCCGCGTGATTCCCCTCTGGCGGGCCTGGCTGGAACGCTGGCCCACCCCGGCAGATCTGGCCGAGGCGCCGCGATCCGAGATCTTAAAAATGTGGGCCAACCTGGGCTATCCCCGGCGCGCACTGCGCCTCAAGGAGTGCGCGATCGCCTGCGTGGAGCGCCACGACGGAGAGGTTCCCAGCGACATCGCCGAGCTCGAAGCCCTGCCAGGGATCGGCCACTACACCGCCCGCGCCGTCGCCGCCTTCGCCTTCGGCCAGGCCGTACCGGTTGTGGATACGAATGTGCGCCGCGTCTACCGCCGCCTCGTCGACGGACGCTACCTGCAGGGCCCCGCCCGTGCGCGCGACTTGGCGGATGTGGCCTCGTTGCTGCCCCACGTCGATCCAGACCCTCGTTTAGTTGGACGCCAACTGCCTCCACCGCCCCAACCCCAGCCCACTGACACGGGCACCGGCTCCTGGGAGAGCACAGACACGGGCACTGACGCCACAAGAGACGCAGACCGAGACGCCGCGAATCTGATGTGCGCCGCACTCATGGAACTCGGCGCTTTGATCTGCACTGCGAAAAGCCCATCGTGCGACCAGTGCCCCGTAATCGACGACTGTGCGTGGGTGCAGTCGGGCAAGCCGCAGCCGACGGAGGCGGAGGCGCAGGCCGCGGCCCGGCGCGTGCAGAAGTTCGTGGGGACCGATCGCCAGGTCCGCGGAAAGATTATGGGGCTACTGCGGGAAGCGGGGGAAGGTGGCGTCACAAAGAAAGAGATAGACCTACTGTGGCCCGCAACCGAGCAGCTCGAGCGAGCCCTGCAATCGCTGCTCGACGACGGGCTGGTGGCTCGCGACGGCGCAACGTACCAGCTACCGCACTGAGAAAGCTCCGTAGAATCCCCGCAGAATCTCCGCCCGAAATAGGGGCAAAACGCAAATAGTTTTGACCGGCTTAGGCTCTACGGGGATACGTGCATTAGAGTGATAAACGTTACCCAGATCACAATAGGAAAATTTTATGTCGACTCCACCCTCCTCGACTGCCAAGCAGCCAAACACAACTACCACCGTGGCGGCCGTTGGCCTCATGTTGTTTTCCATGTTCTTCGGCGCCGGCAACCTCATCTTCCCGCCCATGCTCGGCGTGGAATCCGGCGAGAACTTCACCCCTGCCATGATCGGCTTCTTGCTGACCGGAGTACTCATGCCGGTGCTGACGGTCATCGCCATCGCAATTTCCGGCAACGGTGTGCGCGACCTGGCCTCTCGCGCCGGCGCACTGTTCGGGCTCATCTTCGCGATCGTTGCCTACCTTTCCATCGGTGCGCTCTACGCCGTACCGCGCGCCGCAGCGATCGGCTACGAGCTGGGCATCGAATCCACCTTCGATCTCTCCGGTGGCTGGTGGCGCCTGGCGGGCACGTTCGCCTTCTTCCTGATCTGCTTCCTGCTGACGCTCTGGCCTGGCAAGGTCGTAGATACCCTAGGCAAGGCCCTAACCCCAGTACTGCTGATCCTGCTGGCCGTGCTGGCTATCGTCGGTCTGCAGAAGCTGAACTCCCCGAGCATTCCCGCCACTGAGGAGTACACCTCCAACCCGCTGGTCAGCGGCATCTCCCAGGGCTATTTCACAATGGACTCCATCGGTGCGCTAGCCTTCGCGCTTATCGTCGTGAGCGCTTTTAGCCAGAAGGGCGAGACCGACCACAAGCGCATCGTCAAGCTCTCCGGCATTGCGGCCTTCACCGCCGGTTTCTTCCTCATGCTGGTCTACCTGGGCCTCGGCCTGGTCGGCGCCCGCATGCCAGAGAAGGAAAGCTACAGCGACGGCGCAGCTATCCTGAGCTCCGCTGCGCATCTGACCATGGGCAACACAGGCGAGATCGTGTTCTCATTGATCGTTCTGCTGGCCTGCATTACCACCGTCGTTGGCCTGACCGCAGCATCGTCCACGTTCTTCCACGAGCTAGTTCCGGCCATCAGCTACCGCTGGTGGGCGACCATCTTGACGCTCGTTGGCCTCGCTATCGCCAACCTGGGTCTGGAAAAGATCCTGAACGTCTCCGGCCCGGTGATCGGCCTGATTTACCCGCCGGCGATCGTGCTTATCGCGCTTTCCTATGTGCACCTGCTGTGCCGCCAGCACAAGCTGGTGTTTTCCTACCGCATCGGCGTGGCCGTGGCCTTCCTGTTCTCCTTCATCGACTTCCTGGCCGCCCTGAACGTGCCGGTCGACGATCTGCAGAGCGCCTTGAGCTGGATCCCGCTGATGGATGCAGGCATGGGCTGGCTGCTGCCCACCATCTTCCTCACCGCCATTGGCTTGGTCATCGACCTGACCCGCAAGGTGCCAAATGACGAGGACAAGGACGTGGACCTGGAGGCGCTGGATCCGTTCACGGCGAATGTGGACACCGAAGGCACAGAAGACAGCGCCGAAGTAGCCGCAGACAGCGCAACCGATACCCCCACTTCACGGGGCTAATTAGCAATACCTAATACTTCGGGCGGAGAAAACACTTAGGATCCCCCTATGACGTTTTCTCGTAGAAGTTCCAACCGTTCCCGTACCCTAACCGCCACCTTCGCAGTGCTGCTGCCCGCAGCCATCGCCGCTTCCGGAATGACCCCAGCCGCCGCAGCACCCGGCGGACTCTATGGCTCCGTCGAGGGATCCGCCTCCAAGGCCGCCGCTACAGGCAGCGGCAAATCCGTAGTGGGTTCCCTGCCTAACTACGACCCAGATGGCTTCTACTCCTCTCTGCCTTTGCAGGTGAAGGGCAAGCCAGGGGAAATCATCAAGACAGCCCCCAGCAACTTTGCCCTCGGAATCCCCTTCGTCGATTGGACGAATAGCGAGGCCCAGCGCGTGGCCTACGTTTCCACCAACTCCCGTGGCGAGACCGTACCCGTCACCGGCACCGTGCTGGTGCCCCGCGCTCCCTACACCGGTGGCGGGGAGCGCCCGCTGCTGGTCGTAGCTCCGGGCACCCAGGGCAGCGGCGATGCGTGCGCCCCAGGCAAGCTGCTGCCAATGGGCTTGGAGTATGAGGCCGCGCCCGTTGCCGCCGCTCTCTCCCGTGGCTGGGCCGTCGCACTGACAGATCTGAACGGCCTGGGCACTCCGGCGCAGCACACTTACATGAACCGCGTGGATCAGGGCAACGCCACCTTGGACATGGCCCGCGCGGCAAAGAACATGCCTCGGGTACCGAAGGCCGCGCCGGTCGCGGTGTGGGGTTACTCGCAGGGCGGCGGTTCCTCCGCTGCAGCTCTGGAGCTGGCTCACACCTACGCCCCGGAGATCAACCTGAAGGCGGGCTACGCCGGCGGAGTGCCGGCGGATTTGGCTATGACTGCCACCGCCATCGACAACGGTCCGCTGGCCGCCGCCCTGGGCTACACGCTGAATGGTTTCCTCGTCTCCAATCCGGAGATCCGCGGCGCCGTGGAGGAAAAGATGAACGACAAGGGCAAGGAGTTCGTCCGCCAGACCGCAAGCGAATGCATCCCCGAATCCCTCGCGCGGCACGCCTACACGGATACGCGCACGCTGACGAAGAACGGCGAGTCACTCACGGAGCTGCTGGAGCAGGAGCCGTTTAAGAAGCTTGTTGACGCCCAACGCATCGGCAGCCGCTCACCCCAGGTCCCTGTGTACGTGGGCCATGGCACGAACGATGACACGATCCCGGTTGAGCAGAGCCGCCGCATGGCCCGCCAGTGGGCGGAGGGTGGCACGAAGGTGAACTACGCGGAGCACAATATCCCGCGCACGTTCCCGCTGGGCGATCACATGGTGCCGATGATCACGCACCTGCTGCCTGCCCTGGACTGGGTGGATAACGTGATCCACGATCGCCCAGTGCAGTTCAACAAGGCCTAGTTAACAAGGCCTAGCCAAAAGGCTTAGTTAGCCTTTCTGATTCCAGTCATCGCTGGAATCTGCGGCGTCAAAACCCTTATCCTCCGGCACGTTGCCCTCGGCGGCGACAGAGACCGCCTCCTGGGCCTCGTCAGCGGCGAAGTCCTCCTCACCGACCTCCGGCAGGGGCTTTGGCTTGGTGCCGAAGACGAACTTCGCATCGTCGCCCTTGGACTCGCCGTCCCAGTTCTCGACGTCGACGGTGACGATCTCGCCGGCGCCGATCTCGCCGAACAGGATCCTCTCGGACAGGTGATCCTCGATCTCGCGCTGGATCGTGCGGCGCAGCGGGCGGGCGCCCAGTACCGGATCGAAACCACGCTTGGCCAGCAGGGACTTCGCCTGCTCGGTGAGCTCCAGGTCCATGTCCTTCGCCTGCAGGGCGGTGCGCACGCGGCCCAGCAGCAGATCCACCATCTGCACGATCTGCTCGCGGGTCAGCTGGTGGAAGACCACGATGTCGTCGATACGGTTCAGGAACTCCGGGCGGAAGTGCTTCTTCAGCTCGTCGTCGACCTTCTGCTTCATCCGCTCGTACTGGGTGTCCTCGTCGGCCTCACCAGAGGAACTGAAGCCCATGCCCACAGCCTTGGAGATGTCCCTGGTGCCCAGGTTCGAGGTGAAGATCAAGACGGTGTTCTTGAAGTCCACCATGCGACCCTGGCCGTCGGTAAGGCGACCATCCTCCAGCACCTGCAGCAGGGTGTTGTAGATCTCCGTGTGGGCCTTCTCGATCTCGTCGAACAGCACCACGGAGAAGGGCTTGCGGCGGACCTTCTCGGTCAGCTGGCCGCCCTCGTCGTAGCCGACGTATCCCGGAGGCGCACCGAACAGGCGGGATGCCGTGAACTTGTCGTGGAACTCGCCCATGTCGATCTGGATCAGCGCGTCGTCGTCGCCGAACAGGAACTCGGCCAGTGCCTTCGACAGCTCGGTCTTACCCACACCGGACGGGCCGGCGAAGATGAACGAACCGGACGGGCGCTTCGGGTCCTTCAGGCCGGCGCGGGTGCGACGGATGGCACGGGAGACGGCCTTGACGGCATCGTCCTGGCCGATGATGCGCTTGTGCAGCTCGTCTTCCATGTGCAGCAGGCGGGTGGACTCTTCCTCGGTGAGCTTGAACACGGGGATGCCGGTCCAGGTGCCCATGACTTCGGCGATCTGTTCCTCGCCCACCTCGGCGACTTCGTCCAGCTCGCCGGCGCGCCAGGCCTTTTCCTTCTCCGCGCGCTCTTCGCCCAGCTTGCGTTCGTCGTCGCGCAGGGCTGCTGCCTTCTCGAAGTCCTGGTCGTCGATGGCGGCTTCCTTCTTGCGGCGCACCTCGGCGATCTTGTCGTCAATATCCTGAATAGCCTTCGGGGCGGTCATGCGCTTGATGCGCATGCGGGCGCCGGCCTCGTCGATCAGGTCCACGGCCTTATCCGGCAGGAAACGGTCGTTGATGTAGCGGTCCGCCAGCTGGGCTGCGGCCTTCAGCGCACCGTCGGTGATGGATACGCGGTGGTGCGCCTCGTAGCGGTCGCGCAGACCCTTCAGGATCTCCACGGTCAGCTCCACGGAGGGCTCCGGGACCTGTACCGGCTGGAAGCGGCGCTCCAGCGCGGCGTCCTTCTCGATGTGCTTGCGGTACTCGTCCAGGGTGGTGGCACCGATGGTCTGCAGTTCGCCGCGGGCCAGCTTCGGCTTCAGGATGCTGGCAGCGTCGATCGCACCCTCGGCGGCACCTGCGCCGACCAGGGTGTGGATCTCGTCGATGAACAGGATGATGTCGCCGCGCTGGTTGATCTCCTTCAGCACCTTCTTCAGGCGCTCCTCGAAGTCACCACGGTAGCGGGAGCCCGCCACCAGGGAGCCCAGGTCCAGGGAGTACAGCTGCTTATCCTTCAGCGTCTCCGGCACCTTGCCGTTGACGATGTCCAGCGCCAGGCCCTCGACCACGGCGGTCTTACCCACACCGGGCTCGCCGATCAGCATCGGGTTGTTCTTGGTGCGGCGGGAAAGCACCTGCATTACGCGCTCGATCTCGTTCTCGCGCCCCACGACCGGGTCCAGCTTGCCATCCTTCGCTGCCTGAGTGAGGTTGCGGCCAAACTGGTCCAAAACCAGTGAGTTGGACTTCTGGCCGGGGCGGCTCGGCGCGCCCTCCGGGCTGCTGCCCACACCGGCGGTAGCGGGCTCGCCGCCACCGCTTTCTTCCTCGTTCCCCTCGTAGCCGCTGAGCAGCTGGATTACCTGCTGACGCACGCGGGACAGGTCTGCACCGAGCTTGACCAGCACCTGCGCCGCCACGCCTTCACCCTCGCGGATGAGGCCCAGCAGGATGTGCTCGGTGCCGATGTACTTGTGGCCCAGCTGCAGCGCTTCGCGCAGCGCGAGCTCCAGTACCTTCTTGGCGCGCGGGGTGAACGGGATGTAGCCGCTCGGCGGGTGGCCACCGGTGCCGATGATGTCCTTGACCTCGGTGCGCACGGCGTCCAGGGAGATGCCCATGGATTCCAGGGCCTTCGCTGCGACACCTTCGCCTTCTTGGATCAGGCCGAGCAGGATGTGCTCGGTGCCGATGTAGTTGTGATTCAGCGCGCGTGCTTCCTCCTGCGCCAACACAACGACGCGGCGCGCGCGATCCGTGAACCTCTCGAACATGGTGTGCTCCCTTTTTCAAAAGATGTAGCTTGCGTATTCGCCAATGTTGCCCACCTTAGCCGTGAGCGTGGACAACTCATATCGCCTTTCACACAACACTGTGTTGTTGTTGCTTTATTCCGACGCCACCTCGGCCTCAACCACCCACATATCAGCAGGTAAACAGGCATTCTGAACTTAAGTTTCTAAGCTGTACGCCGTCAGCGAACGCGCCCTTTAAACCCCTATTCCGCAGCTCCCCCACAACCTGTCCCTTCATAGTTATTTTTTCAAACCGAGAACTTTTTAACCCAGAAACATTAAAGTGATGCACGCCACTAAAGCTCGGGGCAGTGGTGCACAAGGGATCCGTCCGGAGAGGAACCCCAACAAAACCACCCCAGGGATTCCACCCCAGAGATACCGCCCAGTGAAACCGCCCCAGAGAAGCCAACCCAGAGAAACCAACCCTGGGAAGCCAACTCAGTAGAGACCAACCCAAGGAGAGTCACCCAGAAATGAACGCAGCAGCAGCCGCCCAGTTGCCCAAGCCCTCCCTTACCGACCAGATCGGGACCGCCGGCACACTTCTTAAAGGCACACTGCCCCTGTTCAAATCGGGCGTCCTGGGATCTATGGGCCCCGTCGCAGCCGGCAAGGCCCTCAAGGGAATCATCCAGTGGAGCTTCCTGCCCGCCGGCCTGCTGGCCATCGGGGCCGCGCGCGACCCCTACCACACGGCCATCATCGACGACGCCGGTTCGATGACCTACCAAGAACTGCACGAGCAGTCCACCGCCCTGGCGCAAGCCCTCTTCCGCACCGGTGTTCGCGAACGCGACCGCATCGGCGTCCTGTGCCGGAACCACCGCGGCTTCATCCTCGCCCTGTGTGCACACGGTCGGTTGGGCACGGACATTGTGCTATTCAACACTGGGGCGTCAGCAAAGCAGACCCAGGCCGTGCTACAGGAACAAAAAATCGACATCCTGTTCATCGACGAGGAGTTCCTGCCACTGCTGCCAAAGGATTTCGACGCCTGCCCCGTCGTCGTAGCCTGGGAAAACGGCGATACGCTGGGACTTACCCGCGAGGCGGAGGAAGCCCTGAAGAAGGCCTCCAACGTTAGGGATGCGATCGACAGTGGCGACTACGCCACCCGCAGCGAAGACTGGCCCTCCCTGCACGAGGTGCTGAGCACCACCCCGGAAAACCTCTCCATCCCCGCCCGTCCGCGTCAGGGGCGCACCATCATCCTGACCTCCGGAACCACCGGCACCCCGAAGGGCGCGCGCCGACCGGAGCCGAAGACGTACATGCCGGCGTCCTCCATCATGAGCCGCATCCCGATGCGCCACCACCGGCCGTCGTTCCTCTCCGCGCCAATGTTCCACACCTGGGGCTTCGCGCAGATTCAGCTGGCTCTCGCGCTGCGCAACACCATGATCATGCAGCGCCGCTTCTCCCCCGAAGCTGCAGTGAAGCTGATCAAGAAGAACCGCCCATACACCATTGCAATGGTGCCGACGATGCTTCGCCGCATGCTGGAGGTCGTGCCGGAGAACCTCAACTCGGGCACGAAGATCATCGCCACCTCTGGCGAGGCGCTGCCACCGAAGGTAGTGCGTGAGACGCAGGAGAAGTTCGGCGACGTGCTGTACAACCTCTACGGATCGACGGAGGTCAGCTGGGCTTCCATCGCCACTCCGGAAGATCTGCGCAAGCACATCAACACTGCAGGTAAGCCGCCGATGGCAACGACGCTGAAGGTCCTGGACGACAACGGCAAGGAGCTGCCAAACGGGGAGATCGGACGCATCTTCGTGAAGAACGACATGCTGTTCGAGGGCTACACGCGCCCCGGCTCCGACAAGGAGATTATCGACGGTATGGTCGCCACCGGAGACCTGGGCTACTACAACGACGAGGGTCTGCTGTTCATCTCTGGCCGTAGCGACGACATGATCGTCTCCGGCGGTGAGAATGTCTTCCCGCAGGAGACCGAGGACGTGATCAACTCCATGGATTGCGTCGCCGAGTCCGCCGTGCGTGGCGTGGACGACCCGGAGTTTGGCCAGGCGCTGTGCGCGTGGGTCGTGCCGGAGGGCAAGAGCGCCGCCGAGCTGACTGACGAGGAGAAGGCGGAGTTCGAGGAGAAGGCCAAGACGGAGGTCAAGGCTCACCTGGCGCGCCACAGTGTGCCGCGCTACTTCGTCTACCTGGACAAGCTCCCCCGCAATGCGGTAGGCAAGGTAGTCCCGCGCGAGCTGCCGCAGCCCTAGCCAGCCGTCCGCTCGTAGCCGCCCATCCCGCAGAGGGCATCCCAGCTGACTTAAATGTCGGAAAAGTTGCAAAACGTTATTGGGCACAATTTTCGCTAATGGAAAAGCCCTGCTCAGAGAGGCATACAACAAGAGCTGAAAGTAGCAAGTTTGCAGTTTTGCAACTTTTCCGACATTTAGCACCCTGCAGAGCTAACTGAGAGAGTGGGCGCAAGCAAATGCGCCATAATGAGGGGCATGACTAACAACAGCTCCGACATCAACCCCAGCAACCCAAGCCCCAGCGACCCCAGTGGCTCGGTCAATCCAGCCAGCTCTAGCAACCCAAGTCCCAGTAACCCCAGCCCCCTCCGCCCGCGCGTGCTGTCCATCGCCGGCACGGACCCGACAGGCGGGGCGGGCACGCAGGCGGACCTGAAGTCCATCATGGCGGCGGGCGGCTACGGCATGTCTGTCATCACCGCGCTGGTCGCGCAGAACACGCAGGGCGTGCGCGAGATCCACACTCCCCCGCTGAATTTCCTCCGCGCGCAGCTGGATTCCGTCTTCGACGACGTCACCGTCGATGCCGTGAAGATCGGCATGCTCGGCGGCACGGAGACCATCCAGACCATCCGCGATTACCTGCAGGATCACCAGGTCACGACGGTGTTGGACCCGGTGGCGGTGGCTTCCTCGGGCGACCGGCTGCTCACTGCGGACGCCGAGGACGCACTGCGGGACTTCGCTGCCGCTTCTTCGGTTGTGACGCCGAACCTCCCCGAACTAGCACTCCTGACCAAGACCGAACTGGCCACCAGCGAGCAGCAGGCCGTGGACATTGCCGCGAAGTGGGCGCGGGAAACCGACACCACCGTCATCGTGAAGTTGGGTCACCTGGATGGACCGGAGGCCGGAAACATTGCAGTATCTCCTGCCGGGAAGACGCACAAGGTCAGCTCCCCGCGCGTGGAAACAAAAAACACCCACGGTACGGGGTGTTCTTTGTCTTCCGCCCTAGCCACTCGGCTGGGCGCAGGTGATTCGCTAGAGGATGCGTTGGATTGGTCCACTAAATGGCTCAACGAGGCCATAGCCAATGCCGACCGTTTGCTAGTCGGTAAAGGCCATGGCCCCGTTGATCACTCGGTGCACCTGTTCTAGGCAGCTAGCCGGCTAGGCGCGGGCTCGAGCGCGCGGCTCGCAGCCAGACTGCTAGCCAGCTAGGCGCGGGCAGCAGGCGCGCAGCCAGCTACTACTTGAGTTCCTTGGAGGAAAGACCCAGCTCCCGGCGAGCAACAACCAGCTGCTGAATCTGCTGGGTGCCCTCGAAGATGTCCAGGATCTTGGAGTCGCGAGCCCACTTCTCCAGCAGGTCACGCTCGGAGTAGCCGTAAGCGCCGGCGATCTCAACCGCACGCAGGGTCAGGTCGGTAGCCATACGGCCGGCCTTCGCCTTGCACTCGGAAGCTTCCTTGCTGTTCGGCTGCTTGTTGTCGGCCATCCAGCCTGCGCGCAGGGTCATCAGGTATGCAGCTTCCCAGTCGCTCTCCAGACGAATGTACTCGCTGGCAGCTGCGGGCTGGTTCCACTCAGGGGCGTCATAATCGATCTCTACACCTGCGTCGGTGAGGATCTCGCGCAGCTTCTCCAGGGCAGCGCGGGCAACACCAACGGCCATGGCGGCAACCATCGGACGGGTGTTGTCGAAGGTGGCCATCACACCGCCGAAGCCCTTCTTGGTGTCCACCTCCGGGGAGCCCAGCAGGTTCTCCTTCGGGATGCGGACGTTGTCCAAGATGAAGTGCGCGGTGTCGGAGGAGCGGATGCCCAGCTTGTGCTCCAGGCGAACCAGCTCGAAGCCCGGGGTATCGCGCGGGATGACGAAGGACTTGATGGCTGCGCGGCCTGCGGACTTGTCGACGGATGCCCAGACGACAACGTGGGTGCAGCGCTCGCCGGCGGTGACGAAGATCTTCTCACCGTTCAGTACGTACTCGTCGCCATCCAGCTTGGCGGTGGCGGCAACAGCTGCGGAGTCGGAGCCGAACTGCGGCTCGGTGATGGCCATGGCGGCCCAGATCTTGCCGAAGCGCTCGAGCTGCTCGTCATCGGCGACGGCTGCTACGGCTGCGTTGCCCAGACCCTGGTAGGGGATGGACAGGGTGAGTCCCACGTCGCCCCAGCAGGTCTCGATGACGTTGAGGATGGAGGCCATGTTGCCGCCATTCTTGACGCCCTCAGTCTTCTTCTTGTCATCGCCGCGGCCACCGGAGGCACCAGCCATTGCCTGGCCGGCGTCTGCCATGCCCTCGACCAGGCTGGCCATGGTGTCCAACTCGACGGGGCGCTCGTGCTCCGCGAGGTCGTACTTGCGGGAAATCGGGCGGAAGATTTCGGCGGCGGCCTGGTGCGCTTGGTTCTGGCCCGCCTTCAAACGCTTGGGGAGTTCCAGATTAATCATGATGTGGTTCCTTCAAGTTCCTAGTGCTTATTCGATATGGATTCGAATTGTGGCGGGGTTAGACGACGACTACGCCCTCGGCGATGCCGATGGCGCGCATGTCGCGGTACCAGCGCTCGACCGGGTGCTCCTTGGTGAAGCCGTGGCCACCGAGCAGCTGCACGCCGTCGAGGCCCATGACCATGCCCTTGTCGGATGCGTAGCGGCGAGCAAGGCCAGCTTCGCGGTTGAAGGACAGGCCCTGATCCAGGCGGGAAACACCGCGCAGCAGGATCAGGCGCAGGCCGTCGAGCTCGATGCGCAGGTTGGCGACCATGAAGGCCACTGCCTGGCGGTGCGAGATCGGCTCGCCGAATGCTTCGCGCTCATTGACGTACTTCTTGGTGTACTCGAGGATGGCCTCGCCGGTGCCGGCTGCCAGTGCGGCCCAGCCCAGGCGGGAGCGGCGGATGATCTCTGCGTAGTTTTCCTTGCGCTCGTCGGCGGCCAGGTCCTTGCCGCCCAGCAGCTGACTGGCGGGAACGCGGACATCCTTCAGCAGCAGGCGACCCAGGGCGGCGGCGCGCAGACCCATGGACGGGTCAGCCTCAACGACCAGGCCCTCGGTGTCGGACTCGACGATGACGAAGGTGTTCTCGCCGTCGAGGTTCACTGCGATGACGAACAGCTCGGCCTTACCTGCGTTCGGAACCATGGTCTTCACGCCGTTGATGACGATATCGTCGCCCTCGCGGACGGCGGTGGTCTGCAGAGTGAACGGGTCGAACAGCGGGCGGGACTCGGAAACGACCACTGCGGAAGCCGGGACGGACTCGCCCGCGAACTCCGGCAGGTAGGTCTTCTGCTGAGAGTCGTCACCGTAGTTGGTGATGACGTTGGCCACGCCAGCCGGTGCCAGGATGGCGACGGCCTGGCCCATGTCGCCGAATGCCAGAGCCTCGGCGATCAGGGCGTTGGTGGTGGCGCCGGAGGCGGAGGCGATGCCCTCGTACTCTTCCGGCAGGTTGATCAGGGCAACGCCCAGCTCAGCGGCAGCTTCCAGCAGGCCCTCTGCCGGCTCGGATGCCTCATTCTGGTCGTGGCCGGTCGGGCGCAGGCGCTCTTCAGCAAACTCGCGCACGGCTGCGACGATCATCTCCTGATCCTCAGTCGGAGTCAGGTCGAACGGTGCCTTGCCCGGTGCCGGCGCCTCGGTCGGGACCGGCTGGTTGTTCTCGTCGGTGGTCTGGTTGGCCAGGCGAACCGGCTTGCCCGAGCCCTTGATCTTCTTGAACTGGCGGTTCACGGCACCGAGGGTGCGCATTCCGGTCTTGGTGGACTGGTAGGCAACGCGGTCCACCTTCTTGCTCAGACCGTACTTCTCTGCCAGGTCGGAGCCGGTGAACTTCGTCAGGACTCCCATGACGGTACCGATTGCGTCTCGCTTGATGTTGTTCAGGCCAGGAGTTGAATCGGCACGCTTGCTTCGGTCGCTCATTTCGTGCGGCCACCTTTCACTGGTTGTCAGCGCAAATCTCATATCTGCATGTGCGGATAATTATGTACGTAGCATAAACCAGGATAATGGCGCGCATCACACTTTGGGTCAAAATATAGATTGAATTACACCCACACGGGCGAGCTGCACGCCAGCTACTCCCCCAGTTTTCGAGCCGCCCGCGCCCACTTTTCGCGGGCGCGCACCCCTACTCCTGTGCCCCTCCCCCTCGTGGCCAGTCGACCAACCCCGTGGCCGGTCGACTGTCGCTGATCGGCTGCCGTTAGTTGTCGCGCTCCGGCTTCACGATCGGGAACAGCACGGTCTCGCGGATGCCCAGGCCGGTCAGGGCCATCAGCAGTCGGTCGATGCCCATGCCGGTACCGGCTGTCGGCGGCATGCCCTGCTCCATGGCAGCCAGGAAGTCCTCGTCCAGGCGCATGGCTTCATCGTCGCCATTGGCGGCCAGGCGTGTCTGATCCTCGAAGCGCTCGCGCTGGATAACCGGGTCGATCAGCTCGGAATACCCGGTGGCCAACTCAAAGCCGCGGACGTACAGGTCCCACTTTTCTGTCACACCCGGCTTGCTGCGGTGCTGGCGGGTCAGCGGGGAGGTCTCCACGGGGAAGTTACGCACGAAGATGGGGCCTTCCAGCTGGTCCTCGCATAGGACCTCCCAGATCTCCTCTACTAGCTTGCCGTGGCCCCAGCCGCCCTTGGCGGGAACGTCAAGGCCGATGACCTTGGCGATCTCCTTCAGTTCCTCAACGGTGGAGTCGATCGTCACCTCTGGCTGGCCGGGGTACTTGCGTGCAAGCGCCTCGTTCAGCGAGGGGTACATCTCGATTTCCTTCCACTCCCCGCCGAAGTCGAACTCGGTGCCATCGGCGAGGCGCACCTTGCCGGTGCCTTCCAGGTCGGTGCCCTTGGTCAGCTGGTCCACGATGTACTTGATGGATTCGCGGGTGGTGCGGGCGCAGTCGTTGTAGTCGCCCCATGCAGCGTAGGTCTCCAGCATTGCGAACTCCGGGGAGTGGGACTTGTCCACGCCCTCGTTACGGAAGTTGCGGTTGATCTCGAAGACGCGGTCAATGCCGCCCACCACGGCGCGCTTCAGGAACAGCTCCGGTGCGATGCGCAGGTACAGGTCGATGTCCAACGCGTTGGAGTGCGTGACGAACGGACGGGCCGCCGCGCCGCCGTGCAGGGTCTGCAGCATTGGGGTTTCGATCTCTACGAAGCCCTCGCCCTCCATGTAGTCGCGCAGCGCGCGGATGACCTTCACGCGCGTCATTGCGTTCTTGCGGGCCTCCTCGCGCACGATCAGGTCGTTGTAGCGCTGGCGCACGCGGGTCTCTTCGTTCATCTCCGCGAACGCCACGGGCAGCGGGCGCAGAGCCTTGGCAGCCATGACCCACTCGCTGGCCATGACGGACAGTTCGCCGCGGCGGGAGGCAATCACGCGACCGGTCACGCCGATAAAGTCGCCGAGGTCAACGTCGGCCTTCCATGCCGTGAGTGCGTCTTCGCCGACCTCCGCCAGGGAGAGCATGGCCTGCAGCTGCGTACCGTCGCCGTCCTGCAGGGTGGCGAAGCACAGCTTGCCGGTGTTGCGCATGAAGATCAGGCGCCCAGTCACGCTAACTACGTCCTGGGTTTCTTCGCCTGCGGAGAGGTAGGTGACGCCCTCTGCCTCCACCGGCTGCTCTTCAGTTTCACCGTCAGTCTTCTTCACTGCCCACTTTGCGCGCACCTCGGCCAGAGAGTGGGTGCGTGGCACCTCTACCGGGTAGGCGTCCTTGCCGGATTCGAGGATGCGCTGCCGCTTTTCACGGCGGATGCGTAGCTGTTCGGGCAGGTCTTGTGCGGGGGTATTTGCTGCGTCAGTCACGCTTACAAAGCCTAGCGCATGAGGGGGACGGGTAATCGATTGAGGCATGCAGGTCGCCCGGGGGTGTTAGCTTTAGGGAACATAAGCCGTTTTGTTCCCCTTACTCCTAGGTAACTCCCTCCAGTCATTAAGTTTCACCAGCCACAACCGGTAATGGTCCGGAAATAGTCATAACTAGAAATACATAACTAGAAAACAAAGGAAGCTCTCGACATGCCTTCTTCACGCCCCTCTTCCCGCACCCGCACCCACGCCCGTGATTACGCCCGCGCTCTGGCAGCCTGTCTAGCTGCGGGCGCTTTGACCTTCACCGCCAGCTGCTCTGCTTTCCAGCGCCCGGAGGGCGCCAGCGAAGAGATCTCCTACGGGGGACAGAAGGGCGACTCCGGTGGTAACAAAGGGCAGCCCGCTCCGAGCAGCTACTCGGAGGTTTCCACGGAGATTAGCGATGACCAGCTGCGGGAGATCTTCGCCGACGGGAAGTTCAACGACTGCAAGCTGGATCAGAAGTTTTACGATAGCGCTTACTTGGATGGCGGGAAGATGATTCCGCTGGATTCGGCCGATGTCTATGTCAATGCGGAGACTTGTTCTGGTTATGTAAAGCCACAGATCAGTGGTGACCAGCCCGAAGAGCTAAACGATACATCGGTATATGCCGGACTATCCGCCACCAAGCATGGCTCCAACCTCGACGATATGGCCACCAACGATGCCGAATGGAACGATCTATCCGATGAGGGGCTTAAGGGGTGGAAGTCTATCACGATGAACGACATGTGTGTGCTTTCCGGCCCGGAGGGAACCCCTCTGGAATACGCGGAGGTTATCTCCACCTACACCTGCGACCCCGTCAAACCGCTGTTGCGTTCGCTGACGAACCTGGCTAACCGCTACCAGGAGCTAGAGGGCAAGGAAGCGAACATCGGCGGAGCCGACGGCCCGTTGGAGATCGGCGATCGCATTGAAATGGATCTCGTGGACGATAGCTTCCGCGAAGCCCGCGACAAGGCCAAGGGCAAGGACGAGTCGACCACCGAAGAGGTGGGAATCGGCAAGGTGGAGATGAAACTGAAGGATTCTGCGATCCTCATCGACAATCCGCGGGATTACAACAAACTCTGCGTCAAGGTGGAGTATGCCTACAAGGACAAGGCACCGCTTACTCCTCCGACCGAGATCGGCGTACAGGCTCCCAACGGTGAGTTCGAGGTGTTGAGGGCGGAAGGCGCTCTGCAAGCCTT
Organism: Corynebacterium sp. c24Ua_83; assembly: GCF_039907245.1. Lineage (NCBI taxonomy): Bacteria > Bacillati > Actinomycetota > Actinomycetes > Mycobacteriales > Corynebacteriaceae > Corynebacterium > Corynebacterium sp. c24Ua_83. Next base: position 47,410 of record NZ_JASBOI010000005.1, read on the forward strand.
GTCCGATGAGGGCAAAGGTAGCCAGAGTTACTGCTCGGAGGTTGGCGTACGATTCAGCAACACCGACTTCATTGTTACTGGTTTGAAGACGCTCTCGGCGACTAAAGAAGCTCTAGAGAAAGAAGGAATCCCGCTGTGGCGCCTACACGTAGAGCGCAACGACGACGGGAACTACGAGATCAGCTAGGCCTCCGGGTGGCGCGGGTTCTTTAGTCCCGAGCCGTCCGGCACGTGGGCTGGGTCGCCGCCGAGCTCCACCTGCTTGTTGTTTTCATCCACGAAGACCACGCGCGAGGCGTAGTTCTTCAGGTCTTCCTCGCTGTACTGGGCGTAGCCGATGATGATGACGAGGTCGCCGGGGCTGATCAGGCGCGCGGCGGCACCGTTGATGCCGATCACGCCGGTGCCCCGGTCGCCGGTAATGGCGTAGGTCGTCAGGCGATTGCCGTTATCGATATCGACGATATCGATCTGCTCGCCTTCGAGGATGTCGGCAGCTTCCATCAGATCAGCGTCGATGGTGCACGAGCCGACGTAGTGCAGGTCGGCCTGAGTGACCGTCGCACGGTGGATCTTTGACTTCAGCATTGTTCGCAACACGGGTGAACACCTTACCCGGGGCTAACCAAATAAGCTATTTAGCTGTTATTTTGTGCGGCGCCCACGCAACGCTCTGGGGACGTCCAAGCGGCACGCGAGCTCTGCTCGCGCAAGCGTTGCTCAAAGCGAGCCGCTTAAGCGTTCCGGTGCGCGCCGTCGCTCGGCAGGGCGACCACGAACTCGGGCTCGTTGAATCCCTTCTCCGCGAAGGCCCTGGCCACTGCCGCGGCCGTCGCCTCCACCTGATCCTCGCGCAGCAGCGCTATCGCGGAGCCACCGAAGCCGCCACCGGTCATGCGGGCGCCCAGCGCGCCTTCGGCCATCGCAACGTCCACAGCAGTATCCAGCTCCGGGACGGTGACCTCGTAGTCATCGCGCAGGGAGGCGTGGCTGCCCTGCATCGACCGCCCGAAGGCCTCCATATCCCCGGCGCTGACCTGGCGGATCGCTTCGGCGGTACGGTCGATCTCACTGACCACGTGGCGCACGCGGGCGGCCACCACCACCGGATCCATGTCGTTGGACTTGGCCCAGCCCACGGAGGCGTCCTCGGCCTCCTCGGCGAAGCGCAGGCTGCTAACGCCCAGGTCGGCGGTCACCCCGTCAATCACGGCGCGTCGCGCGGCATATTGCCCGTCGTTCAGCTGGTGCGGGGCGTTCGTGTTCATAATGAGGATCGCCAGCCCCCGCGCAGCAATGTCGAAAGGCACTTGGGTAGCGCTATCTTCGGCAAAGTCGATGGCCAGCGCGTGGCCGGCCTGACCGAACAGCGAAATACGCTGGTCAAGCCCGCCCGTCGAGGCGCCGACTACCTCGTTCTCTGCTCTTATGGACGCCCCCATGAGCCCGCTGCGAGCCGCATCATTGAGGGGCGCGCCGCCGTATAGGTCGTAGGCCGCGAGAGCCGCCGAGCATTCCAGTGCAGCGGAACTGGAGAGCCCCGCGCCGACGGGAACGTCTGACTCGATGGCAAGATCCAGCCCACCGACAGGCATCAGACCAGCCTCGGTAGCGGCCCAGATTGCGCCGACGGCGTACCCCGCCCAGTTGGCGGGGTTGCCGGGGCCGACCTCGGCGACGGGGATCTCAAAGTGGACAACCTCCGCGGGCTCGCCGAAGCGGGAGGCCACACGGTACACACCGTCGTCGTTCTTGGCGGCTGCCACGTAGGTGCGCTGGGAAAGCGCGAAGGGCAGGCTGATGCCATCGGCGTAGTCGACGTGCTCGCCGATCAGGTTCACGCGCCCCGGCGCGGACCACACGCCCGCCGGTTCGTAGCTGTAGACCTGCTGGAACAGGGACTGCGCGTCGGCAGTGCCCTGCTCCTCGGAGCGGGTCTGCAGCCAGCGCGGGGTAGCGGCGTTCTGTGCTGAGTTGGCTTGGCTAGTTGGCATTGTCGGCAACCTCCCGGAAGCGCTCGGCGATCCTCTCCGGGGTGGTGTCGGAGATCCAGGCCTCCTGGCCCGACTCGCTACCGGCCAAGAACTTCATGCGTCCTGGGGAGCGCATCATCGAATACAGCTGCAAGTACAGGCGACCGTTCTCCCGGTCCTCCCCCACCGGCGCCTGGTTCCAGGCGGCGATGTAGGGGGTGCGCTCCACACCCTCGAAGAAGCGATCCATGCGGCCCAACAGATCCAGGTAGAAGCGGGTCAGCTCGTCCTTCTCCTCGTCGCTCAGCGCCGCGAAATCCGGGACCGCCCGGTTAGCCATGAGGATGACCTCCACCGGCCACTTCGCTGCCGCCGGGACATAGGCCGTGAAGTGCTCACCGGCCAAAAGTACGCGGGTGCCGGATGCCTTTTCGGCGGACAAGGTGGCGTCAAAAAGATCCTTTCCAGTTTGCTCCCTAAACGCCCGAGCGCGTGCAGCGACCTCGGCGGCGCGCGGCGGGACGAAAGGATAGGAGTAGATCTGGCCGTGCGGGTGCTGCAGGGTCACGCCGATCTCCTTGCCACGGTTTTCGAAGGGGAACACGTAGCGGATGCCCTCGATGGCGGAGAGCTCGGCGGTACGGTGCGCCCAGGCCTCGACAACCGTGCGGGCGCGCTCGTAGGGCAGATCCCTGAACGAGGAGTTCACGTCCGGGGTGAAGCAGACGACCTCGCAGCGGCCGATGGCGGGCTTGCGAGGGAACAGCTCCTGGCCGTCGACGTTCGTAGCGAAGTCCTTTGGCACCTCCATGTGGACCGACAGGGACGGGAAGCGGTTCTCGAAGACCACCACGTCGTAGTCGTCGGCGGGCACCTCGGTGGGCAGCTCGCCGGGCTTGGTGGGAGCCAGCGGGTTCTCGTTGGCCGGGGGCATGAACGTGCGGTTCATGCGGTGCGCGGCGTAGACGTACCACTGGCCCGTCAGCGGGTCCTGGCGCATCTCGGATTCCGTGGTAGCTTGCGGCAGATCGCGGGAATCGTGCAGCTCGCGCTGCTTCTCCCCCGCAACGTAGGCCGGCTCGTCGTCGAAGTACAGCAGCTCGCGGCCGTCCGCCAGCGTGGTTCGGGTTACTTTAAATTCGTGCTGCACAGCGTGGATCACTTCCTAAAAAGTCCTTGGGTGGGGATGGTGCTTAGTTTAAAAATGCCCGCCTCCGGGTGGGGCGGGCATGTGCGTTACTTAGATCGCGAGGCCGGTGAATCGGCGGGATCAGCGGGATCAGCGGGATCTGCAGACTCCGCGGTGTCGGCAGGTTCGTCGATCTTGACCGGATCCAGCTTGGTCCACAGGAAGAAGACCGCCGCCACGACGACCATGGCAAGCCCGCAGACCAGGTTATACGTTTCGTTCTTCGGCTCGCCGGTGGTCACATCCATGCCCGGGTCCAGCAGGAAGTAGCTGAGCAAAAGCACAAGTCCGTACAGGCCCATGAGGGAGCCGATGACGTTGCGGATGTCGAAAGCGCCGGCCATGTGGGAACGCTTGGTTTTCTTAGCCGTCTTGTTAGCCGTGTTGTTAGCCATTGTGTCCGTTCACTCCTTTCTGAAAGTTTAAGCGCTCTTAGGCGAACACGATGTTGAGGACGAGCACCATTGCCAGACAGAGGATGCCCAGCGGGACGGTGCGGCGGTACCACGGCAGGGTGGCCTCGGCGGCGTCCGTGAGGTTCTCCTTCGGAGTGACGGACTTAACGAAGCCCACCAGCTCCTCGTCCGGCTTCGGCTCGGTGAACAGGGAGACTAGGACGGAGGCGATGATGTCCGTGACGAACGCCAGGGAGGCCGCAACGAAGGCCGTACCCTGACCCGGCAGGTTGAAGAACGTTGCGTCGGTGCTGCCGAAGGTGGCCACAGCCCAGTAGACGATTGCCACGCCCGTACCGGAAACCAGACCCACCCAACCTGCGGTGGGCGTCATACGCTTCCAGAACATACCCAGGATGAAGGTGGCGAACAGTGGCGCGTTGAAGAAGCCGAACAGCGTCTGCAGGTAGTCCATGATGTTGCCGAAGTTGGAGGCCAGCAGGGCGGTGAACACGGCAATGACGGTGGCGCCGACGGTCGCGATACGGCCGACCTTGAGGTAGTACTCGTCGTCGCGATCCTTGACGATGTAGGACTCCCAAATGTCGTAGGAGAACACGGTGTTGAAGGCGGAAATGTTAGCCGCCATGCCGGCCATGAACGCGGCTAGCAGACCCGCGATGGCCACGCCCAGCAGGCCGTTCGGCAGCAGGTCGCGCATCAGGTACAGGATCGCGTCGTTCGGTTCGGCGGAACCATCCATGATCGGGGTGACGGTCGCGCCGGCGACCATGCCCGGGATGACCACCAGGAACGGGATGAACATCTTCGGGAATGCACCGATGATCGGGGTCTTGCGTGCAGACGACAGCGAATCGGCTGCCATGGAGCGCTGTACCTCCACGAAGTTGGTGGTCCAGTAGCCGAAGGACAGCACGAAGCCCAGGCCAAAGACCAGGCCGATCGCGGAGACGATCGGGTTGTCGAAGCCCGAGATTTCAGTACCTGGCCAGGTGTGGAAGTGCGACGGGTCTGCAACCTTCTCCTGCAGGCCGGACCAGCCGCCGACTTGGTGCAGGCCAATCATCGTCAGCGGCAGCAGGGCCGCGATGATCACGAAGAACTGCAGCACCTCGTTGTAGATGGCAGCGGAAAGGCCACCGAGGGTGATGTACGACAGCACGATTGCCGCGGCCACCACCAGCGTGACCCACAGCGGCCAGCCGAGCAGGGAGTTAACCACCTTGGCCAGCAGCAACAGGTTCACACCGGCAATCAGCAACTGGGCTACGGCGAAGGAGAGGCCGTTGACCAGGTGTGCGCCCTTGCCGAAGCGGCGGAGCATGAACTCCGGCACGGAACGCACCTTGGAGCCATAGTAGAAAGGCATCATCACGATGCCGAGAAACACCATCGCCGGGATCGCGCCGATCCAGAAATAGTGCATGGTTTCGAAGCCGTACTGCACGCCGTTGGCCGAGTGGCCCACGATTTCTACGGCACCCAGGTTAGCGGAGATGAAGGCCAGGCCCGTCACCCATGCGGGTAACGAGCGGCCGGAGAGGAAGAAGTCGATTGAGCTGGACACTTTGGACTTTGCGGCCCAACCGATGCCCAGGACGAACGCGAAGTAGAGGGCGACCAGCGCGTAGTCTACCCAGCTCGCGTCCAGGCGTAGTCCTTCAGCCGTCATAGCTGCGAACCTCCAGGAACGTCATGTTCCCGTCCCAGGCGCCAATCGTCTTATTTTTCAACTACCAGCGACGAGAACTATTGGATACTTTATGCATCTCGCATTCTAACGCCGCGGGGCGTACTAACGGAAATTTTTTTCTATTTCCAAAAGTACTTTTTCTAATTTGTGACGCCCTCACTCGGAACAAAAGAAATTCCACATTCGAAGCTGTGTTTTTCGCCTGGTTGTAGGCGAATGAGGTCTCGGCCGGAGCGTAGAGCGTCCGGCGGACACGTCATCGGCTCGACGGCCAGGGCCCGCCCCACGCCGGGATAGCCTTCGCGGCGGGCCGGGTCGGCCGTGAACACCTGGAACCAGTCGAAGCCCTCGCCTACCCATAGGCGCACGCCCTCGCCGTCGAGGTTCAGCAGTCGAGCTTCGGCCAGTGCCTCCTCCTGCGCACCGATCTCGCCGAAGCAGTGATCCAGCCACACCCCGGCCATGCGCTGGCCGAATTCCACATCTGGCAGCACCCGGCGAGCCGGAAACTCTGGGCCGGCGGGCAGGTTACGCACGGAATCCAAAGGCAGATTCGTGCTGACAGGCAGGTGCAACACGCAATCATCAAGCGGGGCTCCCAGAGCGCTCAGGTATGGGTGCCAGCCCAGGCCGAAGGGGCAGGAAGCATCGGCCTCGTTGCGGACGTCGAAGACGGCACGCAGCCCCTCATTCGCATCGAGCGACCACGTCACCCGCATGCGCAGCGGCCACGGCCATCCCTGGCGCAGGCCGGTGGACAGCTCCAGCGTCACGAAGTCCTCGCCTTGGTCGGCAACGTGCCAGGCCATCTGCCCCACGAATCCGTGGATCGCGGTGGCGCGGCCCGGCTCCGTGATGTCCAAACGGTGCAGCACGCCGTCGTGGGCGAAGACCCCGTCGGCTGTGCGGTTCGGCCATGGGGCCAGCACAATTCCGGAGGATAGCGGCGGGTAGGCGCCCTCTGGGTAGGAAACCACCAGGGGCTTGCCCGCGTAATCCAGGCTGCGCAGTCCGCCACCGAAGGTGGAGATGCTGGCGCAGTACTCCCCGGCTGAAATATCCACGAAGGGGTGCGAGTGGCGCTTCAAAGTTTCGAGTTCGTCGCTCATGGTCCTACTCAGCTCTACTCAGTTCTGCTCAGTTCTACTCACCTGCGTTGTCCGCGGGCTCGCCGCCGTCGTCCAGCCCCTTGAAACCAGTTCCCAGGGGCACGCCCACGTTGTCGATCAAGCGCGTGGTTCCAACGCGCGCCGCCACCAGCAGGCGGGCCTCTCCGTCCTCCGGAGTGTCGGAAAGGTCCGTACCGCGCAGCTCAAGATAGTCGACGTCCACGCCCGAGGCGGCGTCCAGAATAGATCCGGCAGTCTGCAGCACCGCCGCAGGGCCCTGCTCGGCCACGAAAGCACCGGCGGTCAGGGCGGCGGACAGGGTGAGGGCAAGCTCGCGCTCCTCGTCGGAAAGGTAGACGTTGCGGGAGGACTTCGCCAGACCATCGGCCTCGCGCACGATCGGCACGCCGTGGACCTGTACCTCCATGTTCAGGTCCGTAACCATCTGCTGGATCAGCAACAGCTGCTGATAGTCCTTCTCCCCAAAGAAGGCATGGCCGCAGTGTGTGATAGTGAAGAGCTTGTTCACGACCGTCAGCACGCCCGCGAAGTGGGTCGGGCGGTGGGCGCCCTCCAGAATGCGGCCGACCTCGCCCGGGTGGATAGTCGTGCGCGGCCCGTTGGGGTACATCTCGCGGGGGCTGGGAGCAAATACCGCGTCCACGCCCGCAGCCTTCAGCTTTGCCACGTCCTCATCGAGGGTGCGCGGGTAGGCATCCAGGTCCTCCCCCTCGGCGAACTGCAGGGGGTTCACGAAAATACTGACCACAACCAGTGCGCCCGGGATCTGCTGGGCGGCCTGCACCAGCGAGAGGTGCCCCTCGTGCAGCGCGCCCATCGTGGGCACCAGCGCCACGGGGCGGCCCGCCTTGCGCATGGCGCGGGTGAGCTGCCCGATCTTCTCGATCTCGGTGAAAACCTCTGCTTGGCCAGGTGTGAACGTCATGGCTCTTACTCTAGATCCAGCAGTCTTTCGACCTCAATAGCCCCCGCTTTAAGCGCGGTGCGGCGAGCCATCGCAGTGTAGGCGGCCTCGGCTGGCCCCTCCTCGGCTGAGCCTTCCCCGTCCCCCAGTTCTCGCAGCGCGGCGCGGTGGCGCATCACGGCCTCTGCGTCGTCGCGGGCCACCGGACCGGTCAGCCCGTCCATGCGTTTTTCCAGCGCGTTATCCACCGCGGCGTGGGCGATGCGGCGCAGCAGCAGGGCGCTGTCGGGGCTCTCCCCTGGCGCTTCCATCACACGGTCCAGGATCTCTTGGGCGTCCGTCAGAAGGGTCACCAGGTGGTTGGCCGCGTGCGCCATCCCCGCGTGGTAGGCCGCCCGGCGGTGTTCGGGGATAGCAACGGGCACTCCGCCGAGGCTGGCCACGAGGGTTTGCGCGACCACATCGCCGACTTCGGAGTCGCTGGTCACACCCCATGCGCAGCCGTCCAGCCGCTCGCTATCGGCCGGGGTGCCGGTGAAGGTCATCGCCGGGTGCAGAGCCAGCGGCAGCGCGCCAGTATCGGTGATCGGCTGCAGGATCTCGCAGCCAAACGCCCCGGAGACGTGCGCCACGATCTGCCCATCGCGCGTGTGCTGCGCAACTTCCTCCACCACCTCGGGCAGCTTCGGATCCGGCACCGCCAGCACCACGAGCGCGGCGTGGGCGGTGCTGTCTAGGTTGATGCGGGGGATGTTCGGGATTCTTTGGGACGCCAACTCTTCCGAACGTGCCGAATGCGCATAGATGCCGTGCACGTGGTGGCCGGCGCGTGCGAAGGCCTCCGCCAAAGCCACGCCTACTTTCCCGGCGGAGATAATGCCGACGGAGAGGCGTGGCTGTTGAATATCCGAGCTAGTTTCCGGGCCTGTCACAGGTTGGTTTTACTTCTCTCGATTCTTGAAGCGCTGCATCAGCTCTGCGACCGTGAGGCCGTTTTCCACCTCGTCGGCGCGACGGCGACCGTGGGTGGTTGCCGTTGCCTCAGTCTGCGCCTCAGCCTGCCCAGCCTGCTTCGCGGCAGCGTCCTGGGCGCCAGCTTCCTGGGCGGCGCTAGTGCGGGCACGGCTGGGGCGAACGGCTTCGGCGCTCGGCATCTGCGCGCGGCGCTTCTGGGCGGGCTTGGGCTGAGTGGGCTTTTGCTGAGTGGCCTTGTGCTCTGCGCGCTTCGCCTCGTCCATCGCGGTGGTGTCCACAACCAGCGGCAGCTGGGAGGTCTCCTCGGAGTCCTGGCCGGTCCAGTTCACGGCGGCGAAGGTTCCGCTGTTGAACTTCGGCTTGCTGCGGTGCTGCGCCTTGTGCGGCTGGGCTTCCTGCTGGCCCGCCGACTTCTGTCCCGCCGACTGCGTCTGACCTGCAGTCTGCCCGGCTACGCGTCCGGCAGAACCGCCTGCAGCTCGGGGCGCCTGTCCGCCGGTGCTGTGCCCCAGCTCGCGGACTCGCTCGGCGGTCGCACGCACGGCGCGCTGCTCGCCCTCGTCGAAGTTCTCACCGGTCAGCTCCGCCAGCTGCTTGCGCATGTGAGCCAGCTCCGCACGCAGCTCCTCCAGGTGTTTATCGCGCTGGTCCTGGGACTTCTTGGCCTCTGCGGCATACTTCGCCTGTGTTGCAGCCTCGCGCTTTTCCAGCTGTGCGCGCTCGTGTTCCAGCTGCGACTGGAAGTAGCTCTCCTGGTTCTCCGCCTGCTCGCGCGCCAGCTTCAGGGCACCTGAGTAGCGCAGCACCAGCACCACGCCGAAGAAGGCAGCCCAGAGGGCGGCGATAAGCGCCACCTTCAGCCAACCATCGGAATCCATGAACAGCATCAGCACGCTGGCCAGCAGCGCCAGAACCACCAGGCCAAACATGAGGAAGCGGGAGAGCCCCGAAGGCTCGTTGGCCGCCACGGAAGAGCCCTGGAAGTTAGAGTCGTCCTCATACCCCAGGGGTTCCAGGGACTGGCGCCCGTCAAAGGGCTGCGACTGCGGCTGGTGAGACTGCTGTGGCTTAGGAGTCTGCTGGAAGCTCATGGACAACACACTACCCAACGTCGAGCCCGTTGGGCGTTAATGGCGCATCTGGCGGTGGCGCTTCGCAGCTGCGCTCCAACCAAACCCCAGCCGCAACGGCCGCCAGAGCCCCCAGCGCTCCGGCGATCACGCCCGGCGCATCAGCCTCCGCGGCCATGAGGTGCCCCGCGTTCGGCAGAACATAAAGTCCCGCCCCGACGAACACTCCCAGGAACACCGACCCGGCCCACGCCGTGGCCTGGCCGAGCGCCAGCCACTGAACCACAGTTGTCGGCTGCATCTGCGTGCGATCCATCCCCACCCCGCTGCTGCTGCCGATGCGCTTGCGGATCACCCAGCCCGCCACGGCGCACACGATTGCAAAGACCCACAACAACACGGAGCCGGTGGTCTTAATCGGTGGGAAGCTTCCATAGAAGCTCAGCGTGCTGACCCAGGCGATGAGGGCGCATACGATCGCCACGACAGCTAGCGTGGAGATCTTCGTGCGCTTCAGCGGGCTCATGTGCTGCCTCTGTATTCCTCGTCTTTAGTTCTCGCCAGGATCCGATAGTTCGGATCGATCCGCCGGGACGATGGCTTCCCGTTCGGCCGGATCAACCTCTTCCAGCCATTCCAGGATGCCTCGTCCGCCCAAGGTACACCAGGGTTCCCTGGCCAACTGCAAGTCGCTCAGCGGCACCAGCACAAACGCCCGCTCGTGGGCGTAGGGGTGCGGAATAACCAGCTCAAACCCCCACTTCCCCTGGGACTGTAGGGGCTGGGACTGGGCGTCAAAACCAAAAAGAATGTCCACATCGACGGTGCGCGGGCCCCACCGAACCTCGCGCTCCCGCCCCGCGACGGCCTCGGCGAATTGGCAGTGGTGCAGCAGCGCGAGCGGATCCAGCGACGTGCGCAAGGCCACCACGGAGTTGCGGAACTCCTGCTGCTCCACCCCACCCCACGGCGGGGTGATGAAGATCCGCGACTTCTCCACAATCTCGATGGCCGGGTGCATCGCCAACAGCTCGTAGGCGCGTTCGATCTGTGCGGTGGGGCTGCCCACGTCGCCGGGCATGTTCGAGCCGATTCCCAGGAAGGCCGTGATCATCGCTTGGACCTCCGAGCTACCACCCGCACGTCGCCGAACGGGTGGGCGATCGGCGCCTGCGGCTTGTGCACCGTGACCTCCACGGCGTACACCCCGCCCAGCTCTGCGATCTGGTCCGCGATGTTCGAGGCCAGGGTTTCGATCAGGTCGTGGCCTTCCTGCACCTCCACCGCGTTCACCGCGATGTCAGCCAGCTGCACGTAGTTGATCGTGTCTTCCAACGAGTCCGAATCTGCCGCGGCGCGGAAGTCCGTCCACACCACCATGTCCACGATGAACTTCTGGCCGGTGTCCTTTTCGTGCGAAAACACGCCGTGGTGGCCGAAAGCCTCCACGCCGATGAGCTCGATGCGGTCAGCCACGTCGCGCCCTCCATTGCTCGTCGATGTCGGGGCCGCGTCCGGTGGCCATCGCGTGTGCGACGTCCACTGCGGCCCGTGTCGGGGCTACCTTATGCACCCGGACGGCCCACGCGCCAACTGCCGCCGCCAGCGCGGAGGTGGCCGCCGTCGCATCGTCCGCCGATTCCGGGCTGCCGGGGTTGCCGTCGCTCGCGGGGCGCAGCGCGGTGAGAAAACGCTTGCGCGAGGCCCCCACCAGCACCGGATAGCCCATCTGCACCAGCCGGTCGGTGGCGCCGAGCAACTGCCAGTTTTCCTGCGGAGTTTTCGCGAACCCGATGCCGGGGTCCAGGTAAATCTGTTTCTTTGTGACGCCTACCGCCTCCGCCGCTTCGATCCTCTGCTCGAGCCAACCGATGACGTGGCCGACGATGTCCTCGCCGTGGTCGTGGTAGCCCTCGGCTCCGGCGAAGTCCGCAGCGTTTCCCTTGTTCCAGTGCATCAGAATGATCGGCAGGCCGGATTCCGCGGCCAGCGGAAGCATGTCTGGATCCGCCAGGCCGCCGGAGACGTCGTTGAGGTAGGTGACGCCCGCTTTCCAGGCGGCCCGCGCCGTGGATGCCCGCATCGTGTCGATGCTGGTGGCGATTCCCCGGCGGGACAGTTCCTCGATGACGGGGGTGATGCGGGCGGCCTCGACCTCTGGGGCGACACGGGTGGCGCCCGGGCGGGTGGACTCTCCGCCGACGTCGATGATGTCCGCGCCGTCGGCGACCATCGCCTCGGCGTGAGCCAGCGCGGCCGCGGTGTCCGGGTAGGCCCCGCCGTCGGAGAAGGAATCCTCAGTGACGTTGAGGATGCCCATCACGAGAGTGCGCTGGGGGTTGTTCGCGCTGGGGTCAGTCACAACAGAACCCGTCACGGCCGAATCAGCGCCATTGCCTCTGCGCGGGAGGCCGCGTTCTTCTGGAATCCGCCACGGACCGCGGAGGTCACCGTGTTGGCGCCGGGCTTACGGATGCCGCGCATGGCCATGCACAGGTGCTCGGCCTCCAGGACGACGATCACTGCGGAAGGATCCAGCTTGTCCACCAGCGCGTCGGCCACCTGCGAGGTCAAGCGTTCCTGAACCTGCGGGCGCTTTGCCAGGCCGTCGATCAGGCGGGCCAACTTGGACAGGCCTGTGACCTTGCCGGATTCACCGGGGATGTATCCGATGTGCGCCTTGCCGAAGAAAGGCACCAGGTGGTGCTCGCACATGGAGTAGAAGGTGATGTCGCGCACGAGCACCAGCTCGCGGTGATCCTCGCTGAAGGTCTTGTTGAGAACCTCCGTGGGGTCCTCGTACAGCCCGGCGCACGTCTCGCGGTAGGCGCGAGCCACACGGGCCGGGGTTTCCTGCAGACCCTCACGGTCGGGGTCTTCGCCGATGGCGAAAAGGAGTTCGCGGATGGCCGCCTCTGCCCGCTCCTGGTCGAAGGAGCCGGGGTCGAGCGGCTGCTGTGGGTTATTCACTACTTGTCTTCCTGCCTGTGCTGGCCACCGGACTCGTTGCCGTTGTAGCCACCGTTGTGCTTATCCCAAGGGAACGTCTGCTCCGGCATCTCACCGCGGCGGTAACGCGCCTGCGATTCCTGTGAGTCTTGCGGACGCTGCTGCTCTGCCTGCGCGGACTTCTCTGCCTGTGGTCCAGGCTGCGCGGGCTGCACAGCTTGCTTCTGCTGCGCGGGCTTCTCCGGCTGGTGATCTGGCTGCTCGTTGTCGGGCAGGCGGAAGCCGCGCTCCTCCTCCGGCGCCACCGGGCGGGCGGTGCCCTGACCCTGCTGGGCGTGCTGACCCTGCTGGCCATGCTGCAGGCGCTCGGCCTGGCGCTGCTCGTTCTGCGCCTTGCGCTTTTCCATGCGGGCACGGCGGGCAGCGGAGAAGAAATTGGTCTTCTCCGGAGGCTCCTCGCCACGCTCGCGGGCCAGCTCGACCGGGGTCTTCACCGGCTCGCGGTGGTCGCACGGGCGATCCAGATCCTGCATCGGGAAGATGTCTGCAACCTCGCGGGTATCGATGCCCTCGAAGATGGCCTCCAGGTCCGGGCGGCGCAGAGTCTCCTTCTCCAGCAGCTTGGAAGCCAGGGTGTCCAGGTAGTCCCGGTTCTCACGCAGCACGTCGTAGGCCACCTGCTGGGCCTTGTTCATCAGCATGCGCACCTGCTCGTCGATCTGGTTGGCCACATTCTGGGACGGCTGATTGCCGCTCTGGCCGCCACGGCCGACAAACGGGTCGCCGTCGTCCTGGCCGTATTTCACAGCACCCACAACCGGGCTCATGCCGTACTCCACCACCATCGCGCGGGCGATGTTCGTAGCCATCTCAATGTCCGCAGAAGCACCAGTGGTCGGGTTGCCGAAGACCAGCTCCTCGGCAGCGCGACCGCCCATGGCGAAGACCAGGCGGGCGAACAGCTCGGAGCGGTTGTACATGCCCTTGTCGTCCTCGGGGGCGGTCATGGCGTGGCCACCGGTGCGGCCTCGCGCCAGGATCGTCACCTTGTAGACGCGGTCGATGTCCTTCATCGCCCAGGCGGCCAGTGTGTGGCCGCCCTCGTGGTAGGCGGTGACCTTCTTCTCGTGCTCAGAGATGATCTTCGAGCTGCGGCGCGGTCCACCCACCACGCGGTCGGTGGCCTCTTCCAGCGCGTCGGCGGTAATCACGTTGCCGTCCACGCGGGCGGTCAGCAGGGCGGCCTCGTTCAGCACGTTCTCCAGATCCGCGCCGGACATGCCCGCAGTGCGCTTGGCCAGCGACTTCAGGTCCACGTCCTTGGCCAGCGGCTTGTTCTTCGCGTGCACGTTCAGGATCTGCTCGCGGCCCGCCAGGTCCGGGTTGGTCACCGGGATCTGGCGGTCGAAGCGGCCCGGGCGCAGCAGCGCCGGGTCCAGAATGTCCGGGCGGTTGGTGGCGGCCATCAGGATCACTCCGTCGCGGTCGCCGAAGCCGTCCATCTCCACCAGCAGCTGGTTCAGGGTCTGTTCACGCTCGTCGTGACCGCCGCCCATGCCGGCGCCACGCTGGCGGCCGACCGCGTCGATCTCGTCGACGAAGATGATGCACGGCGAGTTCTCCTTCGCCTGCTTGAACAGGTCGCGCACGCGAGAGGCACCCACGCCGACGAACATCTCCACGAAGTCGGAACCGGAGATAGTGAAGAAGGGCACGCCTGCCTCGCCGGCCACGGCGCGGGCCAGCAGCGTCTTACCCGTACCGGGCGGGCCGTACAGCAGCACACCACGCGGGATTTTCGCTCCCAGCGCCTCGTAGCGGCTCGGGTCGGTCAGGAAGTCGCGGATCTCGTCCAGCTCCTCCACAGCCTCGTCGGCCCCGGCGACGTCGTCGAAGGTCGTGTCCGGGTTGTCCTTATTCAGCTGCTTGGCAGTGGACTTACCAAAGCCGAAGGCGCCCATGCCGCTGCCGCCCTGCATGCGGGACAGCATGAACATCAGCAGGCCGAAGATCAGCAGCATCGGCAGCAGCATCACCAGCAGGCTGCCCAGGAAGCTATCCTCAGTGACCTTGGTGTTGTACTTCTCCGCCTCGGACTTCTTCACCGCGTCGAAGATCTCAGGCGCGGCCCGGCCGGGGTACTTCGCGATGACCTGCTCGATGTCCTTCTTGCCTTCGACCTCGATAGAGTCCTTCAGCTTCAGCTGTACCTGCTGCTCACGATCGTTGATCTGAGCTTCCTTGACGTTCTTGTCTTCCAGCTGCTTCAGGGCTATTGAGGTCTCGACCTCGTCGTAGCCGCGGGCGTCATCAGTTAAAACACCGAACGCATAGATCGCGATGAGGATCACAGAGACAATGCCCGCGATCCTCAATACCTTCTTCTTGTCCATATTTCCTAGAGTGTTGTTGGTTTAAATTGCCGTGCGAACAGCGCTATTTGGAGCTTAATGGATTTCAGCCCAGCGCTTTACTGGTAAACGCGCGGGTTCAGGGTGCCCACGTAGGGCAGGTCGCGGTAGCGCTCGGCAAAGTCCAGGCCATAGCCCACAACGAACTCGTTGGGGATGTCAAAGCCGACCTCGGCCAGGTCGATCTGCACCTTCTGCGCCTCCGGCTTGCGCAGTAGCGTAACGACGGACAGGGACTTCGGGTTGCGGTTGCGCAGGTTCTTCAGCAGCCAGGAAAGGGTCAGGCCGGAGTCGATGATGTCCTCGACGATCACCACGTTGCGGCCCTCGATGTCGCGGTCCAGGTCCTTCAGGATGCGCACCACACCGGAGGAGCTAGTGGAGTTTCCGTAGGAGCTCACGGCCATGAACTCCAGCTGCGTCGGAATGTCGATCGCCCGCGCGAAGTCGGTGATGAAGAACACCGCGCCCTTCAGCACGCAGATCAGGATGAGGTCGTCTTCCTCGTCGCGGAAGCGGTCAGCTGTGGCTTTGGCCAGCTCGTTGATGCGGGCGTGCAGCGTTTCCTCGTCGATGAGGATACTTTCTAGATCGTCGCCGTAAGGGTTTTCCGGGACATTGAAGTTCTTCTCGCTGTGCATCGCAGACCTCGTTTTCCTCGTTTGTTTCGCAGTGCTTTCGCAGTGTGGCTTCGCTGACTTGGCTCCGCTGCATTGGCTTCGCCGTTTTGTGCCTGCCTGGCATTCTAGCGCGCAGCTACGACCTGGGGACAGTCGCTAACTGCAGGTACCCATCGCGACGTTGCACGACCAGGCGGTGGGTGCGCCGTTGCAAGGTGGATGCAGGTTGGTTCTGTGGCCACGGCACTGCTGCCCCTCCCTGCCCTTTCCATGCGATGACCAGCGCGTCTATCGCGTTGAGGTGCGCGCTCGTGAGGGGTCCGGCTTTGTCTGCCAGCCATTGTTTGAGCACCCTACGCCGCAGTGCCGCTGGTTGCTGTTGTAGTTCAGTGCAGTTTAATGACGCCCCCTCCTCCGCCGCCTGCAGCTCCCGTCCAGCGAGCTCGTCGAGTAGCTCGACGTCTTCGCGGAGCATCCGCGCGGTGCGGGCCATGTTCGCACCGATGTGCTCCCCGAGCGCATCTTGCAGGTAGGGCAGCACATGGGTGCGGATGCGGCTGCGCAGGAAGGTGTCGCTGGAATTGTGCGGATCCTCCCACCAACTAAGGCCGGCGGCGCGGCATTCTGCCTCCGTATCCGCGCGAGTGCAGTTCAGCAGCGGACGGCCGAGCCACACGGCCCCCGCGGCCACGGCCGCGTGGTCGGTGTGTACGGATCGCATCCCGGCGATGGCTTCCGCCCCGGATCCGCGGACCAGCCCGATGAGCATCCCTTCTGCGTCGTCATCCGCCGTGTGAGCCACCAAGAGAGGCCGCCCGGCGGCTGCCACGCCGAGGACTTCGTAGCGCGCCTGGCGCGCCGGCCCCTCCCCTGGGCCTTCCACTTCGACGGTGCGGATCTCCGCCGCCGCCCCGAGGGAGCGCGCGGTATCCGCGGCCTGCCGCGCCACCTGTGCGGAGCCTTCCTGCAGCTGATGGTCCACCACCACCGCGTGTACCTTCACCCCGCAGCGCAGCAGGCCGTGCACCAGAGCCAGGGAGTCTGCCCCGCCGGATAGCCCCACTGCCACCCCGGCGCGAACCTGTTCCGCGCGCGCTGCGAACTCGGGGCTGGTTTCCAGCTCTCGCAGCCATGCCCGGATCTGCGACTGCACACTCATGGCTTACTCGGCTGAACGCACCGCGTTCGCCAACCGATCCAGCGCCGGGCGGGCGGAGTTCGGATCGGACTCATTGGAGAGGAACGCAAACGTCAGCGCCCGCCCCGAGTCCGTCATAACAGTCCCGGCCAGGGCGTTCACTCCGGAAAGAGTGCCAGTCTTGGCGCGCACCCAACCGGCGGAGTCCTCCGCACCGGAGCCGGAACCATAGCGCGCCTCCAGGGTGCCCTCCACGCTGGCCACCGGCAGCATGTCCAGAATGTCGCGCACCTCCTTGTTGGAGAGCACCCCGTCTAGCTCGTGGGCAGTCAGGCGGTTCTTCTCGCTCATGCCGGAGTTATCAAAGAGCGTTGCATCCTTGGTATCGATGCCGTGTTCCTTCAGCACGTCGAGGGTCGCGCTCGTGGCGCCCTCGAAGGTCTGCGGTTTACCTCGAGCCTCCGCAATCTCCCGGCCAATGGCCTCGGCCATGATGTTGTCGCTGTGCACCAACATGTCGCGCAGGCGCACGCTCAGCGGCGCGGACTTAACGCTTGCGATGGGGTCTTGGTCACCGAGACTGGGCGTCACTTCCTTAGAAACAGTGACCTCCGCATCCGCGCCGAGCGCATTGGCGAGAGCGCGCCCCACATCCTCGCCAGGGTTGTGGGAACGGGCGGAGTCGGAGGTATAAGGATCGAGGCGCCCGGCATCGAGCATGACGGCATCCAGGTTGGCGACATTGCCGCCGTCGATATCCTCGCGATCCCAGGTCTTGTTGAAAAGGTCGCCGGAGCGGATCGAATTGTCCACGACGATGGAGGTCACGGCCTGGCCGCCCAGCTTCTTCTTCACCTTCTCGGCCAGCTTGGCTACCGAGGCGGCATCGGTGAAGAAGCCATAGCCATCGCGGGACAGCGAAATATCGCCATCGCTGCGCAGGATCAGCCGACCCGGATCGTTCGGATCCTGCAGTAGGTCGGTGGACCAGCGGCTATCTTCCTCCAGCGCCAGGATCGCGGCGGCCGCCGTGTACAGCTTGGTGGCAGAAGCCGGGGTGAGCTTCCGGTTCTCATCCTTCGCCCACAGCACCTCGCCGGTCTCAACATCGGTGACGGAGGCGGACAAAACTCCCAGCGCCGGATCCGCTGCAGCGCGCTGAATAGCGGCCTGCACATCCGGTACTTCCCCCTCGGGTGCGTGCATCGCCGGGGTGGGCTCAGCCAGCTGCTCGGCGGCCTGCACCTCGTAGCGACCGTTCAGCGACCACACCACAGCAGCCCCCACCACGACCGCGACAACGACCACGAAGGCGAGGATGCTCCACAGCCATACTTTCAGGGACTTCCGCTCACTCACTCGTTTCACCCTAGCCGAAAAAAGGCGCTCGGTTAGAATGGTGCGCATGAGCAAAAAAATCGAAGTAACCGTTGAAATCCCGAAGGGTTCCCGCAACAAGTACGAGATCGACCACGAGACCGGCAAGGTTCACCTCGACCGCTACCTGTTCACCCCGATGGCATACCCGGCCGACTACGGCTTCATCGACCACACCCTGGGCGAGGACGGCGACCCGCTGGACGCACTGGTGATCCTGCCGGAGCCGGTCTTCCCCGGCGTGATCGTTGAAGCCCGCCCGGTTGGCGTGTTCAAGATGACCGACGAGGCCGGCGGCGACGACAAGCTACTGTGCGTGCTGGACGACGTCCGCTTCGACCAGTTCCAGGACATCGAGGACATCGACCAGTTCACCAAGAACGAGATCGAGCACTTCTTCGTCCACTACAAGGACCTGGAGCCGGGCAAGGAAGTCAACGGCTCCGGTTGGGGCAACGCTGAGGAAGCAGTGAAGATCCTCGACGAAGCCATCGAGCGCTACAAGGGCTAACTCACAGCCGCTTGCCGGCGGGCGGCGATCTGGTGCACAACCTCAATGAGCACCGCCCCGCCCGCACCCACGGCCAACCCCGTGAACATCAGCTTCAGGTTGCCCGTGTGCAGAATCAACAACTCACGTAGCGGCGGCACCAGGAAGATCACCAGGTAGCCGCCCACACAGCCGGCCAGCAGAAGCACCTTCCACCAATTCAGCGGCCGCGCCACAATCCCCAGCACCCACAACCCCATGACGATCAGCGCCAGCAGCACGGCAGTACCGGCCTGTTGCCGCTGAATCTCCGGCACCTCCGCCCCGGGGTAAATAATGATCCACATCGTAACGCAGATACCTCCGATGAGCACACCGGAGGGAATCGCCAATGACAGCACGCGCCTGACGAACCCGTCCCGCGGACGCTCCGTGTTCGGAGCCAGCGAAAGTATGAACGCCGGAATGCCGATGGTGAACCAGCCGGTGATCGTCACGTGAATCGGCTGGAATGGGAAAGAGATTCCCAGCACCGCCACCAACAGCGCCAGCACCACCGAGTACACCGTCTTCGTCAGAAACAGGTGCGCCACGCGCTCGATGTTGCCGATCACCCGGCGTCCCTCGGCCACCACTCGCGGCAGTGCGGAGAACTTGTTCGTCAGCAGCACTAGCTGCGCCACGCTGCGCGTTGCGGGTGCGCCCGAGCCCATGGCCACTCCAATGTCTGCCTTTTTCAGCGCCAGTACGTCGTTGACGCCGTCGCCGGTCATGGCCACCGTGCGGTCCTGGCGGTGCAAAGATTCCACCATCTGCTGTTTTTGCTCCGGGCTGACCCGCCCGAAGACATTTCCCCGTTTGATCTCCGCATCGAAGGCTTCGTCGTCCAGGCTGTTCAGCGTGCGGGCGTCCACCGCCACGAGATCCCGGTCGGTTGCCTTGCGCGCGACCGCCGCCACGGAATCCGAGTTGTCGCCGGAGATCACCTTGATGTCCACGTTCTGATCGTCGAAATACGCGAGCGTTTCGCGGGCGTCGGAGCGCAGTTGCTGCCGAAGCACCACGAGCACCGGTTTGGTCAGCTGCGGGGCGGAATCCATGCTGAGGTCGTCCGTGTTGGCCCAGGCCTCCCCGTCGGCGCCTTCGAGCTTGCCGAACACGAGGATGCGCAGCCCCTGATCGCCCAGCTGTTTGGCCGTTTCTGCGGCGCGACCGCCTTCGCGCAGAAGCACGTCGGGGGCGCCCATGATCCAGGCGGTGGCGTCCGAGCAGGCGAACCCGGAGAACTTGTAGCGCGAGTTAAAGGGAATCTCGTGGCCCTGCCACTGGTCGGGCTCCACACCGCGCTCGCGCAGCCCGGCCACAATGGAGCGGGCAGTGTCGTTCAGGTCGTCCTGAGCGTTCAGCATGGAGGCGAGGTTGCGCGCCCAGGCTTCGTCCGCTTCGCTACCGTCCGCGGCGACGATGGAATCCAGCTCCATTTCATTGGTGGTGAGGGTGCCGGTTTTATCGGTGCATACCGTATCGACGCGCGCGAGACCTTCGATAGCGACGAGCTCATTGACCAGGGCTTTGTACTTGCCGAGGCGAATCACGCCCGCAGCGAAGGCGATGGAGGTCATAAGAACCAGCCCCTCCGGCACCATCGGGACGATCGCCGCAGCCATGGAAAGGATGGATTCGCGCAGACCCGTATCGGAGCGAACCAGCTGGGTCCAGATCGTAAGGATGCCGGTGGGGATAAGCAGCCAGGTGATTACCTTGAGGATGCTGTTGATGCCATTCATAAGCACAGAGTCGGTCAGCGAAAACTCGCTGGCCTGCGAGGCCAGGCGTGCGGCATAGGCCTCGTCGCCCACCTTATCTGCGCGGAAAACTGCGGAGCCTTCGTTGACGAAGGATCCGGAGAGGATCTCGTCGCCCTCGCCCTTGCTCACAGCATCGGCCTCGCCGGTCAGCTGGGACTCGTCGACGCGCAGCGAGCCGGCCACCACCGTGCCGTCCACCACGACCTCGTCCCCACTGCGCAGCTTGATGATGTCCCCGAGGACGACCTCGTGCTGCGGGATGGTCCTTTCCTCACCGTCGCGGATGACGGTGGATTCCGATTCGCCGACGATGCGCAGTTTGTCGAGGGTCTTCTTCGCACGCAGCTCCTGGACCACACCCACCGCGGAGTTAGCAATAATGAGCAAGCCGAAGGCGGCGTTGATGACCGAACCGGTAGACAGAACGATCGCGCACAGCACGCCGAGGATGGCATTGACGCGGGTGAAGATGTTGGTGCGCAGGATCTGCGCCACGCTCCGGCCCGTTCCGCGGCTCTGCGTATTCACCTCGCCGCGCTGCGTGCGCTCCTCTACTTCGGCGGCTGTGAGACCTCGCGAAAGGTCAGCCTGTTCTTCGGCATCGGCTTGCTCGCTGGCGTGCGCCAATTCAACCTCCTGCGTAGACGACCCGGCGGCATTCCACCGGGGTGCCCCATCCATTTAACTCCATCTCGCTGGTTGTCCACACCTTTGCCACCTTGCCTACAATGGGGCGCCATGAGTGATTTCGAAACAGTACAGCCCACCGATGTTCCTGCTGGCGCCCAGCTGATCGACATTCGTGAGGTGGATGAATACAACCAGTGGCACGCCGAGGGCGCGACCAACCTGCCACTCTCCGAGCTACAGGCCCGCTACGGCGAGCTGGATCTGAACGAGGACATTTACCTGATTTGCCTGTCCGGCGGGCGCTCTGCACGCGCCTGCCAGTGGCTGGAGCAGAACGGCATCGACGCGATCAACGTCGCCAATGGCACGGCCGGTTGGCGAGACGCCGGACTCCCCATCGTGGGGCAGCCCCACAATTAGACAAGACCCATGGTCGGCGTTATATTTGTGGCATGTCCGAAAACACGCCGCTACCCGCTGACTTGTTGTCTTCGCCCTCATTCCAGCTTGAGCGCCTACGCCGCCGCACCCGCGACTTCGTAGAGACCGCGCTCGCGGATAAGGGCTTCAACCTGCGCGAATTCTGGGTTCTTGCGTGCCTCGTCGATGGCGATGCAGCAAGCCAGGCCACACTAGGCGAAATCCTTGGAGTGGACCGCTCCGACATGGTTCGCCTGGTTGACTCCCTGGAAGAGCGCTCCCTTGCTAAGAGGGTTAAGGATCCCAAGGATCGTCGTCGCCAAATCATCTCGGTGACCAAGAAGGGCACTAAGACCTACACCAGTCTCTCCCCTCTGGTCGCCACCGCAGAGGATAAGGCGCTGGACGAATCCACTTCCAAGCAGCTTAAGCACTTGAGCAAGCTGGCAAAGGCCATTATCTCTACCGAGGAGGCCTAGGCGAAAGGTGCAGATTCCTTCCCGGTACCTCCGTTCCCACGAGGCACCGGAGCCACGCACGCTCATCGACATTGTGCGTGCGACAGCTTCGGCGTGCCCTGAAGCCCCCGCCATCGACGACGGCAAGGGGGTCATTACCTATTCCGAGCTGCTCGACGAGATCAACGAAACCGCCGAGTGGCTGCATAAACGTGGCCTCGGGCGCGGCGACCGCATCGGCATTCGTGTGCCCAGCGGTGATCGCTCGCTCTACATCGCTATTCTGTCCACCTTGGCCGTCGGTGCTGCCTATGTACCTGTTGACGCCGACGACCCGGAGGAGCGAGCCTCCCTCATCTTCGGCGAGGCCGGCGTGGCCGCGATTTACGGCGCTGACGGGCTGCAACTAGTCGACGCACACCTGCAGGCAGCCCCTGGGGCAGCCTCCAGCAAGGCATTCGGCCCGGACCTGGAGACCGATGCGTGGATCATTTTCACCTCCGGTTCCACCGGCAAGCCGAAGGGCGTGGCGGTCACCCACCGCAACGCGGCTGCCTTCGTGGACGCGGAGGCAGAGATGTTCCTGCAGGACGAGCCACTGGCCCCCGGAGACCGCGTGCTGGCCGGACTGTCCGTGGCCTTCGACGCCTCCTGTGAGGAAATGTGGCTGGCATGGCGCCACGGCGCCTGCCTGGTACCCGCCCCGCGCGCCCTGGTCCGCTCTGGCGTGGATCTGGGCCCTTGGCTGGTTTCCCGCAGCGTCACGGCCGTTTCCACCGTGCCGACCCTGGCCGGTCTCTGGCCCGATGAGGCCCTGGATGCCGTGCGTCTGCTGATCTTCGGCGGCGAAGCCTGCCCGCCAGAGTTGGCCGCCCGCCTGGCCACCGATTCCCGCGAGCTGTGGAACACCTATGGCCCGACCGAGGCCACCGTCGTGGCCTGCGGCACCACCATGGACGGAGTGCGCCCGGTTTCCATCGGCACTCCCCTGCGCGGCTGGGATCTGGCTGTCGTTAACGAGAACAACCAGCCGGTGGGCTGGGGCGAGACCGGCGAGCTGATCATCGGCGGCGTCGGCTTGGCCCGCTACCTGGATCCGGAGAAGGATGCGGAAAAGTTCGCGCCCATGCCGGAGCTCGGCTGGGAACGCGCCTACCGCTCCGGCGACCATGTGCGCCTCGAGGAAGACGGCCTGTACTTCGTCGGTCGTATCGACGACCAGGTGAAGATCGGTGGGCGTCGAATCGAACTCGGTGAGGTAGACGCCGCGCTGTCCGCCCTCCCCGGAGTACGCAGCTCCACCGTCGTGGTGCAGACCACCGGCGGTGGCGACAAGGTGCTGGTGGGCTACGTCTCCACCGAGGGCAACGTCGAGGACTTCGACCAGCAGCAGGCGCTAGACCAGCTGCGTGATTCCATGCCCGCTGCCATGGTTCCTCGCCTGTGCGCGCTGGACGAGCTGCCGGTGACGACCTCCGGCAAGGTGGACAAGAAAGCCCTGCCATGGCCGCTGCCTTCCAGTGGCAACGCGGAGTTCGACAACCCCACCCAGCAGTGGCTGGCGGGGCTGTTCGCCGACGCGCTCGGCACGGCCGTAACCAGCCCGGATGCGGACTTCTTCAACCTCGGCGGCACCTCCCTGGGTGCGGCCACGCTGATCAGCCGCGTGCGCCGGGAGGTTCCGACCGTCAGCGTGCGTGATCTCTACGATCACTCCCGCCTGGGCGCGCTGGCAGACCACATCGACTCTCTGCGAGAAAAGTCCGGCAGCGCGGGCACTGGCCAGGCCGCACAGGCTAAGGACGTCACACCCGCCAAGCCGGTGGGCATCGGCACCCGCCTTGCGCAGGCCCTGATCCAGATTCCGGCGCTCACCCTCGCGGGCGCGCAGTGGGTCACCTGGATCCTGGTATTCAACGCGATCCTGTTCCACGGTTCCTCGTGGTCGGGCGACGTGCCGTGGGTGGTAGACGTTCCTTGGGCCGTGGTCATCGCCGCGGTGATCGTCTTCGCCACCCCGCTGGGCCGCCTGCCTTTGTCCGCACTGTTGATCCGCCTGATTACGGCGGGCATCGGCGAGGGCGACTATAAGCGCGGTGGCTCTGTTCACCTGCGCATTTGGGCTGCGGAGCGCGTGGCGGATTCCTCCGGCGCGCGCGATGTCTCCGGTGCTGCATGGATTACCACTTATGCCCGTTGGCTGGGCGCGAAGGTCGGAAAAGGCGCTCAGATGCACACCCTGCCGCCCGTCACTGGCCTGCTAACCCTGGGCAAGCACTGTTCCATCGAGCAGGAGGTGGATCTTTCCGGCTACTGGCTGGAGGGCGATGTGCTGCATGTCGGCAGAATCGAGGTTGGCAAGGACGCCTCCGTCGGCGCCCGCTCCACCCTGTTCCCCGGTGCCCGCATCGGCGCCCGCGCTCACATCGAGCCCGGCTCAGCCGTCACGGGAGCCAAGAAGGTCAAGGCCGGTTCGCAGTGGGCAGGTTCGCCTGCGGTGAAGGTCGGCAAGGCCCGCAATCGTTTCCCGGAGCACGCCGCCCCACGCCGCACCCTGTGGTTCTGGCTCTACGCGCTGAGCGCCATCGCGATGTCGTTCCTGCCCCTGGTGGCTCTGTTCGTCGCTGCAGCGTTTGTGCTGTGGCTCGTTCCTGTTGACGCCCCCTTGCTGGTGCTTCCCATCGCCGCAGTTGGTGGTCTGGTGGCATTTGCAACGTACGCAGCACTGACGTGGCTGTCCGTCCGTCTGCTGTCCACAGGCCTGAAGCCGGGCGTGGTGGCCGTGCGCAGCCTCAGCGGCTGGCGCGTCTGGGCAGTTGAGCGCCTGATGGACAGCGCCCGCACTCAGCTGTTCCCGATGTACGCGGCACAGTTGACCCCGCTGTGGTTCCGCAGCCTGGGCGCCAAGGTGGGCAAGGATGCGGAGATCTCCACCGCCGTGATGGTGCCGCGCTTCGCCGAGGTGCGCGAGGGCGCGTTCCTGGCGGACGACACGATGGTCGGCGGCTACGAGCTCGGCGGTGGCGGCTGGATGCTTACCGGTAACACGAAGGTGGGTAAGCGATCCTTCCTGGGCAACTCCGGTATCGCCGGCCCGGATCGCACGCTGAAGAAGAACTCCCTGGTGGCCGTGCTCTCCTCTACCCCGGTGAAGACGAAGTCCGGCAGCAACTGGCTGGGCTCCCCGCCGGAGCGCCTGCGCCGCGTGGCCGTGGAGGCCGGTGGCGAGTCCCGCACCTACAACCCGGGCTTCGGCCTGAAGGTGGCTCGCGGCATCGTGGAGACCCTGCGCCTGCTGGCGCCGATGACCTCCGCCATGATTGCGGCGGGCGTGGTGCTGGCGCTGCAGTGGATGCTGCTGAACCAGGGCATCTGGCAGGCCTTCGCGGTCTCCGGCCTGGTTCTGGTCGGCGCTGGCTTCGTGGCCGCAGCCGTGACAGTACTGATGAAGTGGCTGTGTGTGCAGCGCATCAAGCCAGGCGAGCACGAGCTGTGGTCGGCCTTCGTATGGCTCAACGAACTGCAGGACCAGTTCGTGGAGACCGTGGCCGGCCCGTGGTTCCTGGCGAACACGATGGGCACGGGCAGCCTGAACATGTTCCTGCGTGCGTTGGGCGCGAAGATCGGCCGGGGTGCGTGGCTGGATTCCTACTGGCTGCCCGAGGCGGACCTGGTCAGCATTGGCCGGGGCGCCAGCGTGGGCCCGGGTTGTGTGGTGCAGACGCACCTGTTCCAGGACCGTGTGATGAGCCTGGATACCGTCACCCTGGGCGACGGCGCGACGATGGGATCCCACAGCGTGGCTCTGCCCGCCGCAGCGATCGAACAGGCGGCGACGGTCGGCCCGGCGTCACTAGTTATGCGCGGCGACCACGTGCCCGCCGCAACGAAGTGGCAGGGCAATCCAATCGAGATCGTGGAAAGCTAGCCTCTACATACACAAGCCCCGGTCGCCCTACGCAGGGCAGCCGGGGCTTGTTCGCGTACTGGCTTTTTCTGGCCAGCCCGGGTGGGTGCTATTAGTCGCCGATCTGATCGCGGCCGCGCTTGACGATCTTCGGATCCGGCTCGCCAACGACCTCGTGGTCCTTGTCCGCGTACTCGAACTTGGACAGGACGTAGCGCATCGCGTTGATGCGGGCGCGCTTCTTGTCGTTGGACTTAATGGTGATCCACGGGGACTCGTTGGTATCCGTGTAGCGGAACTGCTCTTCCTTGGCACGGGTGTAGTCATCCCACTTATCCAGGGAGGCCAGGTCCATCGGGGAGAGCTTCCACTGGCGAACCGGGTCCACCTGACGGATGGCAAAGCGGGTGCGCTGCTCCTTCTGGGTGACGGAGAACCACAACTTAGTCAGAGAGATGCCCGAGCCCATGATCATGTTCTCCAGCATCGGAACCTCACGCAGGAACTCCGCGTGCTGATCGTTGGTGCAGAAGCCCATCACGCGCTCGACACCAGAGCGGTTGTACCAGGAGCGGTCAAAGAAGACGATCTCGCCGCCGCACGGGAAGTGCTGGACGTAGCGCTGGAAGTACCAGGAGGTGGACTCGCGCTCGGAGGGCTTCTCCAGGGCCACAGTGCGGGCACCACGGGGGTTCAGGTGCTCGTTGAAGCGCTTGATGGTGCCACCCTTACCGGCAGCATCGCGACCCTCGAAAATAATGATGTGCTTCTGGCCGGTGTCCTTGGTCCAGTTCTGGAACTTCAGAAGCTCGATCTGCAGGGCGCGCTTGGTGGTCTCGTACTCGTCGCGGCTCATACGCTCGTCGTAGGGGTACTGGTCGCGCCAGGTATCAACCCGATGGCCGTCCGGAGTGATCAGTACCGGATCGTCTTCATCCGAGTCGTCCACCAAGTAGCCCTCGGTAGCGGCAAGATCAACCATGTGGAATTCTTCTTCGGCCATGTGCCTGGGTTCTCCTTCGCCTGAAGATTTTTAAATTTAAGTAGCACTTTCCATTCTAGTGCTTTTAGCCCAGCTATACAGATGTGCCGGAACCATACGGGGTAGGAAAGGCATGAAAAAACCCCGGCCGAAGCCGGGGTTTTAGCTGTTAAGCGGAAGCTTACTTCGCAGCCTTGCCGTTAACCCACTCGTTGATAACGCCGGCAACCTTGCCCAGGCCCTCGAAGATGCTCTTGAAGCCGCCGAAGAAGTCGGTCAGCTGGGTGAAGATGTTGTTGATCTGCTCGAACATACTAGTTTCTCCTCTTGTAGAGATTGGGGGCGCCAGTTCCTCTGAGCCCGATAATTTTCTTGTGGTAGTGACGCCCCCTCTAGGCCGTCTGGGGAATAGAGTAGCGGATCTGCGAAAAGCTACAACCCCTGGGCGGATCCTTCTTCAGATCCACCCCCACCAGGGGGTAACGATTCGATAAAGATCCAGCTCAGGGGCTGTTTTTACGGCGAGTCTACCTAGGTTAAATCAAGGAAAACTAGCTATTTTTAGCTGTTTTACACGGGGCTTAGAAGCCGCCCATGCCGCCCATCTCGTCGGCACCAGGCATTGCCGGTGCCTCCGGCTCCGGCTTGTCCGCGACGACAGCCTCGGTCGTCAGGAACAGTGCCGCGATGGAAGCAGCGTTCTGCAGCGCGGAACGGGTGACCTTCACCGGGTCGGAAATGCCAGCACCCAGCAGATCGACGTACTCGCCGGTTGCAGCGTTCAGACCCTCGCCTGCAGGCAGGTTGGCAACCTTGTCCACGACTACGCCCGGCTCTAGGCCAGCGTTGTGAGCGATCTGCTTCAGCGGGGCTGCCAGGGCCGCGCGTACGATCTGCACACCGGTAGCCTCGTCACCTTCCAGGCCCAGGTTGTCGTCCAGCACGTTGGCGGTCTGCAGCAGGGCTGCGCCACCGCCGGCGACGATGCCCTCTTCTGCGGCTGCCTTAGCGTTGCGCACGGCATCCTCGATGCGGTGCTTGCGCTCCTTCAGCTCCACCTCGGTGGCGGCGCCGACCTGCAGCACTGCAACGCCGCCGGACAGCTTAGCCAGGCGCTCCTGCAGCTTCTCTGCGTCGTAGTCAGAGTCCGCGTTCTCGATCTCCTGGCGGATCTGCTTGATGCGGCCAGCCAGCTGCTCTGCGGAGCCTGCGCCGTCGACGATGGTCGTATCGTCCTTGGTCACCACGACCTTGCGGGCGGTGCCCAGCATCGGCAGGTCTGCGGTCTCCAAGGAGAGGCCAACCTCTTCGGCGATGACCTGGCCGCCGGTCAGGATCGCGATGTCCTGCAGCTGCGCCTTACGGCGGTCGCCGAAGCCCGGTGCCTTCACGGCGACAGACTTGAAGGTGCCGCGGATCTTGTTAACAACCAGGGTGGACAGAGCCTCGCCCTCGATGTCCTCGGCAACGATCAGCAGCGGCTTGCCGGACTGCATGACCTTCTCCAGCAGCGGCAGCAGATCCTTGACGTTGGAGATCTTGGAGCTAACCAGCAGGATGTACGGGTCCTCCAGCACAGCCTCGCCGCGCTCCACGTCGGTGGCGAAGTAGCCGGAGATGTAGCCCTTGTCGAAGCGCATACCCTCGGTGACCTCGAGGTTCACGCCGAAGGCGTTGGACTCCTCGACGGTGATTACGCCGTCCTTGTTCAGCTGGCCGTCGCCAACCTTGTACATAGCCTCGGCGATCAGCTCGCCGATCTTCTCGTCAGCAGCGGAGATGCCGGCGGTAGCGGCGATCTGCTCCTGGGTCTCGATCTCCTTGGCGTGGCTCAGCAGCGCCGCCGTGATCTTCTCCACGCCAGCCTGGATGCCGCGCTTAATGCCCATCGGGTTGGAGCCAGCGGCAACGTTGCGCAGACCCTCGCGTACCAGGGACTGTGCCAGGACGGTAGCGGTGGTGGTGCCGTCGCCAGCGACGTCATCGGTCTTCTTGGCGACTTCCTTGACCAGCTCGGCGCCGATCTTCTCGTAGGGGTCTTCCAGCTCGATTTCGCGAGCGATCGTCACACCGTCGTTGGTGATCGTCGGGGCGCCCCACTTGCGCTCCAGGACGACGTTGCGTCCCTTCGGGCCGAGGGTTACCTTAACCGCGTCTGCCAGGGTGTTCAGACCCTTTTCCAGTCCGCGGCGTGCTTCTTCGTCGAATGCAATCATCTTAGCCATGAGGCTTTTCGATCCTCCGTTTAGAGTTGGCGACACATACGGCTCAGATCAAGCGCCCGCGACGGCATGGGTGAATGAATGTCGCGACATTCACCCTCACTTCATCTGACGGTTATTTTCTGGCACTCCCTTAGTTCAAGTGCTAAACCCGTTTTTAGCACTCTCCCCCATCGTCTGCAAGGTGCCGTGCATACAAATCGACTGTCCCGTCCGGTCGCTACAGTAGTTATCTATGAGCGATACCAACAGTGAATCCAACAGCGCATCCAACACCTCGCAGCTAGACCTGGCCCGTACCGCCATCGCGGAGCAGATGCCACAGCTCAAGGAAGATCTCACAACTCTCGTCTCCTTCGAGTCGGTCCACTCCACGCCGGGTCTAGAGGAAGCCAATGCCGCCGCCGCGCAGTGGGTCATCGACGCATTCACCAGCGTGGGCATCCCCGTCGAAGGCCACATCACCACCGACGGCTCCACCTCCGTCATCGGCCTGCGCGAGCCCGCCGAGGGCTACCCCACGATCCTCCTCTACTCCCACTTTGACGTGCAGCCCGCCGGCGACATCGAGGCGTGGACCGATGACCCGTGGACCCTCACCGAGCGCGATGGCCGCTGGTATGGCCGCGGTACTGCCGACTGCAAGGGCCACGTGGCCATGCACGTTGCTGTGCTGCGTGCTCTTTCTATTCTTTCGGACGCCCACTTCCCCGCCGCCAAGAATCTCGGCATCCGGATCGTCGTCGAAGGCTCGGAGGAGCGCGGTGGTTATGGCCTGGAGGACCTGCTGGCCGAAAAGCCGGAGCTCTTCGCCGCCGACACTTTCCTCATCGCCGACTCCGGCAATGACGCCCTGGGCGAGCCGAGCCTGTGCACCGCGCTGCGCGGTTCCGCGCCGGTCACGGTGCGCACCCGCACGCTGGCACAGCCGATGCACTCCGGCCAGTTCGGCGGCTCAGCTCCGGATGCACTGGTCGAGCTAGTGCAGCTTCTTTCCACTCTCCACGACGAAAACGGTTTGGTGGCCGTCCCGGGCTTGGAGCCGAAGGAGCGCTGGGGTGGCGTCGGACCAACAGAACAGGAATTCCGCGACAACGCCGGGGTAACCGACGGCGTGGAGCTGTACGGCGCCGGCGAGTGGCAGCCAAACGACCTGACGGTAATGAATCCGTCAATCACGATAACGGGCTTGGATGCGCTGTCGGTGGCGGACTCGGTGAACTCCGTGCCCGCAACCGCAGCGGCCGTGGTGAGCCTGCGCGTGCCGCCGGGACGCGAGCCGCAGGAGTGCCAGGATCTACTGGTCAAGCACCTGGAGAGCCAGAAGACAAACGCGCAGGTGGAGATCGAGCGCGGTTCCCTGGCCGAGGCATTCCAGGCGGATACCTCCGGCCCGGCGCTACAGCGGCTCAGCGAGGCGCTGGGCGAGGTGTACGGCAAAGAGACGATGGAGGTTGCTTCCGGCGGGTCGATTCCGCTGACGAACAAGCTGCTGAGCGCGTATCCGCAGGCGGAGCTCGCGCTGTACGGCATTGAGGAGCCGAAGTGCGCCATCCACTCCGCGGACGAATCCGTGGATCCGGGCGAGATCGAGGCCATCGCGACAGCCGAGCTGCTATTCCTGTTGCGCACCGCAGAGGCGCACAGCTAGTCGCCCAGAATCTCACCTAATGAGAAATGGGTAACAGTTTGAATCTCAGAGTGAGACGGATTACATTATTTAACTAGCAGTACTTTATATAGGTACCCAACTTTATTTGGGCACCCATTCAGCGGGTGCCCAAGGCCAACTAGATCTTGTTCCAGAAAATCGAGTCATCATGAACGTTTCCTCTACGAACACCACGACCTTGATCCGCTTCGCCAGCTCGGACCAGGACCTGGATCTAGACGCGCCTGTGTACACCCCGCTACCCAGCGGTCGCCGCTCCACCGCGAAGACTTACAGCGAGCCGGTGCACACCCGCATCGAGAAGCGCCGCAAGCGCACCCGCACCTTCGCGGAGGATCCATTCCGCGCCCGTTTCGGCCAGCGCCTGCCTGTGGGCATGCGCCAGGAAGCGCGTGGCATGGAGTGGAAGAAGTTCATCCGCACCTACGCGCCCGGCGCGATCCGCGTGGACTACCTGAAGGCCACCCGCCTCTCGCTGGGCCGCCACGACTTCGACATGCAGGTCAGCGGCCTGCGCGCCGATGGGCAGTCCACCCGCGTGGAAATCACCGCAATGGGCGCATCCTCGGCAATGTCGGAGACCCTGGCCGACCACGGCTTCCCCGTGGAGGTCGCAGAGTTCCACCAGTACGACATCTTCGAGGCCACCGTGACCTTCACCTACGCGGTGCACAAGTCCAAGCGCGTGTGGGCAGTCGGCTTCGGTGCGGACCGCGATACCTCCATCGCCAGCGCCCTGTGCAACGCGGCTGCCCGCCTGCACATCTAGCGCGAAGCTACAGCGACTTCCGCAGGGAATCGACCGTCAGGTCCACCGCGGCGATCCACGCCTCCGGCTGCGTGAAGCCGCCCTCTACCCCATCGTCCCCACGGGTGCGGGTGCCGGGCTCCGGCGCGGCACCGTGCTCACGGGCCGCGGCGCGCTGCAGCGCATAGTCTCCGCCACGGGCGATCAGCTTGCGCACATCCTGCAGCTCCGCTGCGCATCCCAGCTCCTCGGATAGCGGGGCGAGCCTATCCACCCAGGCGTCCAGCTCGTCGGTGACCAGTGCCTCGTTGGTCTCCCGGTCGGTAATGATCAGCGCGTCCAGGCCATAGCGGGCCGCGCGCCACTTGTTCTCCGCGACATGCCAGGGCTGCAGGGTCGGCAGCTCGTGGCCGGCGTCCAGGCGGCGCTCGAAGTACACCACCAGACAGTGGGTGTAGGCGGCGATGGCGGCGAGCTCCCACAGCTCCATCGTGGCGTCCGCAAAACGGGTTTCCACCGTGCCGTACTTGGTGGGGCGCACGTCGAAGTGCATGGAGCCGGTGTGGTTAATCACTCCCGATAAATCCTGGTCCCGGTTGAACTCTTCCCACTGCTCCCAGTTTTCAAACTGGTAAGGCATGCCCGCAGTCGGCAGCTGCTGGTACAGCAGGGTGCGGTTGGAGGAATAGCCAGTATCCAACCCCTCCCAGGCGGGCGAGCTGGCGGACATGGCCAGGATGTGCGGGTACTGCGTCATCAGCGCATTGATGATGGGCCACACCTTTTCCTTGGAGCCCACGCCCACGTGCACGTGAATTCCCCAGATCAGCATCTGGCGGCCCCAATACTGGGTGCGCTCGATGATCTCCTGGTAGCTCCCCTTTTCGCTGAGCTGCTGATCCCCCCAGTGCGCGAACGGGTGCGTGCCCGCGGAAAACAGGTTCACGCCGATGTCGTCCGCGCATTCCAGCAGCTGCTTCGCCTGCACGTGCAGGTCCTCGACTGCCTCCGGGATCGTGTCGTGCACGCTGGAGACCATTTCCACGGTGTTGGCCAGGAACTCGCGGACGACCTTGTGGCCAGGGTACACCTCGTCCATCCGCGCAATCAGTTCGGCGGCGCGCGGAACCAGGTCGCGGGTTTCGGGGTCGACGAGGGCGACTTCCCACTCAATACCGACGGAAGGTGCGGAACCCGGGAAGTCCATTGCGGCCCCTTAGAAGATATGTAGACAGAAGTTAAAAGAACGCTTTTACTCTAGCGGGGCATGTCATTTGTTGTCACAACCACGACACCCGCGGGGCGCTCCCCCTCCAGCATCTCTACGCCTTCGATGGCCCGGTCGGTAGCCTCGTCACGCTCACGCGCCTGGATCCCCAGGTCCTTGGCGAGCTGCTCGGCCAGCTGACGCTCGGCGTCATTACCCTTCGGGTAGAGCACCACAGACGTCGGGAAGACACCCGACTCGTCCGGCAGGTTGCCCACGCCGGTCTTGTTCCACTGCTGGTCGCGCATCTTGTTGACGACGTCGCCGGCGAGGCCGTTGATGGGACTGTTATTGATTACGGCTACGTAGGTATCTTCTTTATTGACGCCACCTTCCGCCGCTGCCGCATCACCATCGCGACGCTCGTCAGCGCGATCACCCTCCCGGTTTTCGCGCTCGTCTTCCGGCTTCGGCTTCTCGGAGTCCTCCGCGTCCGGGCGCTTGGGATCCTCAGCCTCAGAGGCGGAGGGCTTCTCACCCTGCTTAGCTTGCTCGCCCTGCTGGCCCTGCTGACCCTGCGTCTGCTGGGTCTGGCTGGCCTGCTCGGATTCATCGGAATCATTGCCGGACAGGGAGAATACGCCCCAGCCAATCAGCAGAACGGCTACGGCAATCAGGATCATGGCCAGGCCGCGCAGCGGGAGGCCGAGGTTCTCATTATCCGCGTCGTCGTCGAGTGCATGGCGTGGTCGATTCGGTTCAGTCACGTCACAAATTTTAACTTCTGCAACATTAGTAACAAGTCTGACACGCGCTGTGCTTCATTCTTCGTCACCGCGCTTCATTAGAGCTCTTTGCCATTAACCTTCATCCCCGCACTAAGTCAGCGCGCTGTATCAGAGATCTTCATCACGGCGGCGCAGTAGCATCCGCACCAGGACGGGGTCGAAGTCCAGGGCCTCCGGGCGCTCAATCAGACGGTTGAGCTGCTGGAAGTAGCGGACCGGATCCACCCCAAACTCGCCGCGGATGTGCTCATTCTTCGCGCTGGCATCCAGCCACCAGCGGCGCTCGAACTCCAAAATGGCGATCTCTCGGTCTGACAACATGGAACTAGATTCTAGACTGTCTGTTATGACCATCATGCCTATCGTCATCTGTGGCGACCCTGTACTGCACAACCCCACCACCAAGGTGGACCCCAGCGAGATCGCTGACCTCGCCCCGCTGATCGCGGATATGTACGAAACGCTCTCCGCTGCCAACGGCGTGGGCCTGGCCGCCAACCAGGTGGGCGTAAACAAGCGATTCTTCGTCTACGACTGCCCCGATACCGAGCGTGGCGAGATGCGCCGCGGCTGCGTGATCAACCCCGTCCTGGAGACCAGTGAAATCCCAGAGACCATGCCGGACGAGGAGGAAGACGAGGAAGGCTGCCTGTCCGTCCCCGGCTACTCCTTCCCCACCGGCCGCGCAGACTGGGCGCGGGTAACCGGCCTGGACGAAAACGGTGAAGAGGTCACCGTCGAGGGCACCGGCTTCTTCGCCCGCTGCCTGCAGCACGAGGTCGGCCACCTGGATGGCTTCCTGTACACCGACACCCTGATCGGCCGATGGAAGCGCAAGTCCAAGAAGGCCATCAAGGCCGAGGGCTGGGACCACGCAGGCAACACCTGGACCCCGGGCGTAGACGAGGACCCGTTCGGGCATGAATAAAGACACGACGTTCTCCGCCGCCCACGCAGGTGCGCGGCGCGTGGAGGGCTTCGGGTTCCCCATCAGCCGCCGCACCGACCCCGTGAGCATCCGCCCGGGAACGCGGGTGGTCGTGCGCTACCGCGTGTCGGGCGATGCTGCTTCCGGCCTCGGGGCGGGCAGCACCGTCACCGACGCGATCGGCGTGCTGCGCAGCATAAGTCCATTGCAGGTGGACGACCTGGTGATCGCCGACGAGGACGTTGTGGTGCTGAAGACCCTCAGTGCCAAGCCGGTGCGCAATAGCGACATCCGCGCCCTCGAGGCCGCCAAGGCCGCGGCCTTCCCCGGCATCGAAAACCAGATGATCGGCGGGTGGCTGGCGCGCGCGGGCGATGGAATCACCGAGCGCAGTAACTCCGCGGTGCCCATCGGCCCGAGCGCCGGACTGCAGGAGGTTCCGCTGGCGCAACTGGAGGAGTTCTACCGCTCCCACAACCTGCCCTGCCAGCTGATGATCCCCGACCGGATCGGCCGACCCGCCGAACACCTACCGGGCGAACGCGGCCCGGAGATCCTGGTGATGAGCAAGGAGCTCGGCGACTCGGCACAGCTCTCGGGGCAAGACTCGCCGCAGGCTTCGGCTCCGACTTTGGACGCGCCTCTGGACGACACGCTGGATCCGTCCCTGGCCGACACGCAGATCGAGCTGGCCGTCGACGAAACTCCGGATGCCGACTGGTTCTCCATGTACAAGTTCCGCGGCCAGCCCCTGCCGAAGAAGGCGCTGGATCTGCTGTGCCACCGCATCGGCGGCCAGCTGGGCTTCGCCCGCCTCACCGTCGACGGCCAACTCGCGGCCATCACCCGCGCCACCATCACCGACGGCTGGCTGGGATACTCCGCTGTGGCGGTGGCACCGGACTTTCGCCGCCGCGGCCTGGGCACCCTCCTGTGCCAGCACCTGCTCAGCTGGGGCGCGGACAACGGTGCCGAGCGCGCCTACCTGGACGTTATCGATTCCAACACCGCCGGCAAGGCGCTGTACCACAAGCTGGGATTCAGCGAACACCACCGCAGCCGCAGTCTGCGCACGCGCTAGAATGCTTAACCATGCGCATCGCCACCTGGAACATCAACTCCGTACGCACCCGCGAGGAGCGGGTGCGCGAGTTTCTGCAGCGCAGCGACGTGGACGTGCTGTGCCTGCAGGAGACCAAGTGCACGGACAAGCAGTTCCCCGACTTCACTGACACGGGCTACGAGCAGGCCCACTTCGGGCTGCACAGCTTCAACGGCGTGGCCATCCTGTCGCGCGTGGGCCTTGCGGACGTGCAAACCGACTTCGGCCAGCCTGGCTTCAACAAGGACCTGGATGCCGAACAGGCCTTGGAGGCGCGCGCAATAGGCGCAACCTGCGGCGGCGTGGAGGTATGGAGCCTGTACGTTCCGAACGGTCGCGAGATCGCGGACCCGCACTACTCCTACAAGCTGCGGTGGCTCGACGCCCTCGCGGCGTATGCGGCGGGTTCGGGCGTGGGGGCGTCCCAAAGAAAGAGCAGCGAGAAGCTGTGCCTGGTCGGCGACTACAACATCGCCCCGCGCGACGAGGACGTGTGGGATCGCAGCTTCTTCAACGGCCACACGCACGTGACTCCCAACGAACGCGCCCGGCTGCGCGCCCTGGAGGACGCGGGGATGACCGCCGCGACGGACCTGATCGCCGACGAATACACCTACTGGGACTACCAGGCCATACGCTTCCAGAAGGGCGAAGGCATGCGCATCGACCTGCAGTATGTCCGCGGAATCACACCCACCGCCGCGCGTGTGGACCGCGATGAGCGCAAGGGCAAGGGCGCCTCCGACCACGCGCCGGTGATCGTGGACTACACCATCGACGGTGAGGCCTAAAACATGCCCTTCCCCGACCTCCTCGGCCTGTTTAGCGAGTTCACGGACGATCTGCAGTGGTGGCAGGTCACGCTGGTCGTTCTGGACTACGCGCTGAAGATCTTTGCGCTGGGCTGGGTTCCTAAGGAACGACGCCCAACGTCCGCCATGGCCTGGCTACTCGCCATCTTCCTGATCCCCTTCATTGGCATCTTCCTATTCCTGCTGATGGGATCGCCAGCGATCAACCGGCGGCGCCACCGCATCCAGAACCAGGCGAACGAACTGATCCGCACGATGAGCGCCGACGAGCCTGACGTTCCCGAGGGCAGCGAGCTCAGCGACGAGCTACGTTCGCTGGTGCGACTCAACCGGGAGCTCACCGCACTGCCCGCCGTGAACGGCACCATGCAGGCCCTGCATTCGGACTACGAGGAATCGATCGCCGCGATGACCCGCGCGATCGACTCGGCCAAAGATTACGTGAACGTCGAAATTTACATCATGGCCTGGGACGATACGACCGAGCCCTTCTTCGAAGCACTCGGCCGGGCCGCGCAACGCGGAGTGACCGTGCGCGTGCTGTGGGACCACATCGGCGCGCACAAGTACAAGGGCAACAAGAAGCTGGGTAAGAGGCTGCAGGCCATGGGCGTGGACTGGCAGGTCATGCTGCCCCTGCAGCCGTTCAAGTGGCGCTTCCGCCGCCCCGATCTGCGCAACCACCGCAAGCTGGTGGTCGTGGACGGCCGGGTGGCCTTCATGGGCTCGCAGAACATGATCGAGGCCCCCTACCAGAAGCCGAAGAACCACAAGATCGGCCGCGAATGGGTGGACGTAATGGCGGAGCTCACCGGCCCGATCGTCAGCACCATCAACTCGGTGTTCGCCGTGGACTGGTTCACCGAAACCAACGAGGAACTGGACCTCATCAACCCCACCGATGCCAAGCAGTGGCTGGATACGCACGACCAAGATACCGGCGCGGACATCATGCAGATCGTGCCCTCCGGCCCCGGCTTCACCACGGAGCCGAACCTGCGTCTGTTTACCTCCATAGCGCACCACGCCAAGCACACGCTCAAGCTGATTAGCCCGTACTTCATCCCCGATGAGTCCCTCATGGAAGCCGTGACCACCGCCTGCTACCGCGGAGTTCGGGTGGAGCTGTACGTCTCCGAAAAGTCAGACCAGCCGATGGTGGGCCACGCGCAGGCCTCGTACTACTCGGAGCTGCTGAAAGCCGGGGTGCACATGTACCTGTACCCCTACCCGAAGGTCCTGCACTCTAAGTTCGCCATCGCCGACGGCGAAATAGCCGTGATGGGCAGCTCCAACATGGATATGCGCAGCTTCGGCCTGAACTACGAGATCTCGCTGATGGTCGGCAAGGGCGAGCTGCTGGATGCGCTGCGAGCCCTCACGGAGGAGTACCGGGAGCGCTCCGCCCTACTGACCGCCGAGCAGTGGAGCACCCGCCCGCTGTACAAGCAGTACGTGGATAACGTCGCCCGCCTGACGAGCGCGCTGCAGTAGTACTGCACTAACGCTGCAGTAAAGCGCCGTGTTGGCGAATTGATTGTTTTCATTATCGCCGATTAGTGCAATAGCACTTTTGCCGTCATATAGGGTGAATCACAAGTTACTTACATACGCACACCAAAAGAAAGTTTCGCCCGATGACCCCGTCACCCCAGAAGTCGCCGCAGACGCCTTCCCACCCCCCGGTACGCGGCCGCAAGGCACCCGAGATTCTGCCGGAGATCGACGTCGCAGAGATCGCCACGGCAGTATATGACTTTCTTTCCGCCACCCGCCGCCTGATGGAGCGGCCCAACCAGTCGCTGGAAATCTCCCAGTCGGAGATCGAGGTACTGCAATTTATCTCCCAGCACCCGGGCTGTGGTGTGTCGGATGTCGCCCGCCTGCGCTTCCTCCGCGCCTCTAACGTCTCGGCGACCGTGCGCCGCCTCATCAACGCGGGATTGATCCGCCGCCAGGCCAACCCAGAGGATAAGCGGGCCCAGGATCTTTATCTCACGGACGAGGGCGTGGACATGATGAACTCCATTACCGACGAGTGGGCGCTCATTATCACTAAGGCCACCGACCGGATGGACGCGCGCGACATCGCGAAACTGCGCCGCGGCGTGCCCGCCCTGCGGAACCTCTCCCTAGCTGCGGAGTCCCTCGTCGACGACCTGCAGCGCAACCCGGACTAGCCCCGGAAAACGCAAGCCATCCCCAAAGCTAAAAAGGCCCCACCTGGCATCTCAATGCCGGTGGGGCGAAGGGGCGTCACTAAGAAAAAGCGCTTAAGCGTCTCGCTTCTTCAGCATCACTACGCCGACGACAAAAAGCACCACACACCAGGCGGCGAAGTACAGAATCGAGCCGGTCTGACCCCACGGCGCCCCGTCGAGATCCCGCATGCCGGTGTAGGCCTCAGCGTTGGTGAACGGCATGTACGGTGGCAGCCAGTCGCGGACCTTCGGCACCAGCTGCACCAGTGTGCCCTCGATCACCAGGTTCCACAGCAGCATGATTGCGATGCCGCCGGCGGTGTTGCGCACCAGGTAACCCACGCCGATGGCGGCGGCGATGGTTAGCAGCAGGTACAGCTCAATGCGCCCGATCTGCTCCCACAGGCCATCGGCGCCGAGACCCACCTTGCCCAGCAGCTCTTCCTCCTCCAGCTTCCAGCCGAGCGACCAGCTGGCGAGAATCGTTCCTAGAACGTTGGAGATCAATGCGAGGATCGAGGCGATCACGCCGTAGACCAGAAACTTTGCGATAGGAACTTGCCAGCGCGTCGGAGTCGCCAGAAGAGTGGTCTTGCTGGTGTTCGCGCCGTATTCGGTGGTCACCAGCATCACGGCCTGGATCATCACGATCATCATACCGAAGGAAAGGAAGCCGCTAAGCCCCATGTCGGAACCGATGCCCGCCGCGACGGACATGTACAGCTCTGGGTCCTTTTTCGCTTCATCACTGGTCAGCAGCGAGCCGGTCATGGCGCCGTTTAGCAGCGCGAAGCCGAGCGAGAAGAACAGAATCAGCCCGGAGGTCCACCACAGGGCTTTGGTGCTGCGGATCTTAATAAGCTCCGATTTGATCAGGTTCACCATTACTTGTCCCCTTCCTTCTGCACGCGCACGGCGTTGCCGGTTGCCTCGCTGTTTTCCTTAGCGCTCTTTTCTTTATGACGCCCACCTGCGGACTCCGCCGCTTCCGGCACCACCTTGGGAGCGGCCTTTTCCGCGGCCTCGGGCTTGCCGGGCTTGGTCTCAGCCTCGGTCTTGCCGGGCTTGGCTGCCGCCTCGGTCTTGCCAGGCTTGGCCTCAGCCTTACCGGCCTCGAGCTTGTCGGACTCGACACTGGCGTGGTACTCCACGTGCTCCTGAGTCATGCGCAGGTATGCGTCCTCCAGGCTCGGGCGCTTCTCCGACAGCTCGCGCAGGCGCAGCCCGTAGCTATAAGCCAGGGCACCGATCCAGTCGCTTTCCTGTTGCGGGATGGTGAGCGTCGGGCGGCCGTCCAGATCCTTCCCCTCCTGGAACGCCACCGACTCCTCCGTCAGCGCGGCCTTCATCTCCGCGATGTGGTCGGTGCGCACGACGGTAGATACCTCGGAGGTGGACTTGATGAACTCGTGGGTGCTCTGGTTTGCCACCAGGCGCCCCTTACCGATGACGATCAGGTGGTCGGCGGTCTGTGCCATCTCGCTGAGCAGGTGCGAACTGATCAGCACGGTGCGCCCCTCTCGCGCCAGGGCCCGAACGAAATCGCGCACCCAGCGGATGCCCTCCGGGTCCAGGCCGTTGACGGGCTCGTCCAGGATCAGCACCTCCGGGTCGCCCAGCAACGCACAGGCCAGGCCCAGACGCTGCCCCATGCCCAGCGAGAACTTGCCGGCCTTGCGGCCCGCCACATCGCTCAGACCCACGATGCCCAGGACTTCATCCACGCGCTTTTTAGAGAATCCGTTGGCAGCGGCGACCCAGCGCAGGTGTGCCGCGGCGCTGCGGTTGGGGTGGACCCACTTGGCGTCCAGCAGCGTGCCGACCTTCTCCAGCGGGCGCTTGTACTCGGCATACGCCTTTCCATCGATACGGGCAGTTCCCTTGGTCGGCTCATCCAACCCCACGATCATTCGCATCGTGGTGGACTTGCCGGCACCGTTGGGTCCCAAGAACCCGGTGACGATTCCGGGTGAGACCTCAAAATTTAAATCGTTGACTACCGTGTTGCCTTTATAGGCTTTGGTTAGGGAACTGACCGTAATCATGCGTTCTAGTCTGCCACAATAAGGGGAGTTTAAGCAGACTTTGTGGGCACACAATTACTTAGGCTGTATATACTTTATGGCTATGCCCCCAGTGACTGCGTTCGAGGCAGACCGGTGGATGGACAGCGATGAGCACCCCACCGGTCGAGGCAGCTCGTTCAAGGGGTTTGTGAACCCGGCGCTCGAAGCCCCGCGCCGGTTCCTGAAGTTCGCCTCCACCTCCCCCGGCCTTCTCACCATCGTCTCGACAATCCTGGTTTTGGCCATTCTCGCCGCGGGCGGGGCAATGGTCTACAGCTCGCAGAACCGCCAAGCACAGCTGAATACATTGGTCAACCAAACGGAGCCGCTGTCGGATGCGGCGCAGGAACTCTTCAACTCCCTTTCCGTGGCTGACTCGGTGGCCACCACCAGCTTCCTGCGCAAATCCACCACCGACGCCGCCACACGGGACTACGACGCCGCAATGTCCAGCGCCTCGACGTCCATCATCCGCGCCACCAGCGGCATCGACGATATCGAGTCCCGGGAAATGGAACTGGTGCTGCAGATCCAGAACTCCATGCCGGACTACCTGAAGCTGATGTCCAACGCGCAGACGCACGACCGTATGCGCAACCCCGTCGGCGCCTCCTACCTGGCCCAGGCCTCCACGCTAATGCAGGAGACTATGCTGCCGGCCGCCCAGGAGCTCTACTCCCGCACCTCGGAGGAGGTCTCCACTCAGCAGGCGAAGCTCTCCGCTCCCCTGTGGTTCCCACTGTCCGGCATCGTGGCGGCGATCATCATGCTGGTGATAGCCCAGTTCTGGCTCGCGGCATTGACCAATAGGCGCCTCAACCTGGGATATGTGGCGGCTACTGGGCTTATGCTGTTCGCCCTCGTATGGGCGTCAATAAGCGCTGCCCTGACGTGGCACGCGGGTAACCAAGACGTGCAGGGCACCGTGCGACCGCTCGAGCAGCTCACGGCAGTGCGCATCTCGGTGCAGCAGTCGCGCACCCAGGAGGCGCTGGGGCTGATTCAGCGCGACTACGGCGAGGATCGCCAGCAGGAATTCTCGGATGCCATGGCGGACATCGACAGCAAGCTCGAAGGACTCCGCAGCCAGGTGAGCCAACCCGAGCGCATCGATACGGCCCGGGAAGCGCTGCGCTCGTGGGATGAATCGCACGCGAAGATGGTCTCCGAGCTGCAGAACGGCCGTTACACCGAGGCTCTGGCCGCGGCTTTGGATACGAAGGTCCCCGAAGAAAACAAGGACGGCAAAGACAAGACCGACATAGACGGCAGAGACGGCAAGGATGACCTGCTCGCCACCGGTGAGGATACGTCCGACTACACCGTCGTGGACAACGAAATGCAGGAGCTCATCAGCAGCACCCGCGAAGAACTGCGCGACATTCTGGTGGAGGGGCGCACCGCCGCCGGCCGCGTAACCAACCTCGTACTGGCCCTGACGGTTCTATCCGCACTGTGCGTGTTCTTCGGCACTAGGCCCCGACTGCAGGAGTTCCTCTAATGAGAAAACAAGCGTTCAAACCTGTAGTCGCCGCCCTATCCACCGCGGCAATCACCCTCACTTCGGGCTGTTCCACGGATAGTCCCCGTCTACCAGAATGGCCCTCCGTACAGCACAATGCCAGCGACGATCTACCCTACGGCGCGACGTATGTGCAACCTCACGAGGTCCCCAGCGACGGTGACGCCGCAGCGGATACCAACACAGACATCGACAACACCGGCGACGAAGAACCCTTTGGCTCCATTAAGCCAGACACCCGCGAGCCGAAGGAGCGCGTGCCGCAAATCATGCGCCGGGGTCGTCTGGTGGTGGGCGTGGCCCAGTCTCTGAACCGACTGGGTTTCCGCGACCCGGTCTCTGGCGACGTCGCGGGCTTCGAAGTGGACCTCGCACGGGAGATCGCACGAGACATTTTCGGTGACCCGAACAGAATCGAATTCCGCTACGTCGAAAGCCGCGAGCGCGCCGAGGCGCTGAAGAGCGGCGACGTGGACATTGTGGTGCGCACAATGTCGCCGACTCTTTCCCGCCAATCAAAGCTAGAGTTTTCCATCCCCTATCTGCAGGTTCACTCGCGCCTGCTGGTATTGAGCGACTCTCAGATCGAGAGCTTCGACGACCTGCACAACAAAACCGTGTGTGTGACTCGCGACTCGACCTCCGCGGTGCGCGTCAAGCAATACGACGTAGGGCGGCTGCTGCTGACGCAGGCGTGGACGGATTGCCTGATGGCCATGCAGCGCTTCCAGGCAGACGCGATCTACACGGATGACGCGATCCTCACCGGCCTGCGGGCCCAGGATCCCTACACGACCCTGGTGGCCGACGCGCCGGAGACCAGCTACTACTCGGTGGCTATCTCCCCGCCGAGATTCCCAAAGCATACGACCGGGCTGGTGATGCAAGTGAACTCCACCATGGAGAGGATCCAACGCGACGGAACATGGAGGAACCTCTACGGGACGTGGCTGGCGGACTACTTAGGGCCGGCGTCATCACTACCGATTAAGTACCGCACCGAGGAAGAAACGAAGGAACTCAACAAGATCCGGCGAAGGGTGGCGAACGGCGATGCAGAGTAACGACCGCGAGCTCAGCGCCAGCAGAGACAGCAGCGTTGACAGCGAACCGGAAGATCGCACCGAAGCCGTAAAGTTCGATCCCTTCGCCGAC
This sequence comes from Corynebacterium sp. c24Ua_83, assembly GCF_039907245.1. Lineage (NCBI taxonomy): Bacteria > Bacillati > Actinomycetota > Actinomycetes > Mycobacteriales > Corynebacteriaceae > Corynebacterium > Corynebacterium sp. c24Ua_83. The sequence continues at coordinate 90,373 of NZ_JASBOI010000005.1, forward strand.
AGCGAACCGGAAGAGCACACCGAGGCCGTAGAATTCGACCCCTTCTCCGACAGCGAACCAGAAGAACGCACCGAAGCCGTAGAATTCGACCCCTTCGCCGACGACGAAGACACAGACGCGACGGTGCAGCACACCGAACCCGTGGGCAACCCGGCGAACGCCGTGGACTCCGGCGAGCGCTCGCGCATCGAAGCACTATCGACGTTCCGCAAGAGGCGCGGCACGTACCGCTCCGGCGCCTCCGTGGCCGACGGCATGGTCCAACTGCCGTTCATCCCGCCGACGAACCCGGAAGACGCAGTCATTGACCCCAGCGCGGCGATCGAGAAAGGCGTGGAAGCACCGACACTGAAGGCCGGCGACATCATTGCAGGCCAGTACGAGATCCTCGGCCCCATCGCGCACGGCGGTCTGGGCTGGGTGTACATCGCCATCGACCACAACGTCGCCGACCGCTACGTGGTGCTCAAGGGCATGATGGCCACGGAAAACGAGCAAGAGCGCGCGGTCGCGGAATCCGAGCGGGCATTCCTGGCGGACATCACGCACCCCGGAATCGTGAAGATTTTCAACTTCATCGACGACCCGCGCTCCCCCGGCGGCTTCATCGTGATGGAGTACGTCGGTGGGCCATCGCTGCGCGGGCAGCGGCGGAAGCTATCGGCCGGGGTGCTGGACCTGGACGTGGCGATTGGCTACATCCTGGAGATCCTGCCCGCACTGGACTACCTGCACTCCCGTGGCGTGGTCTACAACGACCTGAAGCCAGACAACATCCTGATCACCGAGGACCAGGTGAAGCTGATCGACCTGGGTGCGGTGACGGGCATCGGCGCGTTCGGGCACATCTTTGGAACCAAGGGCTTCCAGGCTCCGGAGATCGCCAAGACCGGACCGACCGTGGCCAGCGACATCTACACCGTCGGCCGCACCCTAGCCGCACTGATCGTGAACCTGCCGGTGGAAAACGGAGTGTATGCCCAGAGGCTGCCCACCCCGGACGAAGAGCCGCTGTTCCGCGAGTACTTGTCCCTGTACCGCCTGCTGCTGCGAGCCACGGACGAGGATCCGGAGGCGCGCTTTAGCTCCGCCACCGCCATGGCTAACCAGCTGATCGGCGTGCTGCGGGAGATCCTGGCCATCCGCGACGGCCGCCACTACCCGCACTTGTACACCCGGTTCACCGCGCAGCGTAGTACGTTCGGCACCAAGCACATTGTGTTCCGCACCGACCAGCTGGTCGACGGCGTGGTGCGCTCCGTGGAGATCTCCGTGCCGGAGGTTGTCAGCGCCCTGCCCACCCCGCTGGCCGATTCGCAGGACCCGGGGTACGGCCTGCTTTCCGCCACCAGCTTCACCGAGGCCGGGGACCTGCTGGATACCCTGCGCGCCGCTTATGCCCAGCCGGAGCTGAAGCACTCCGTGGAGATTCCGCTGACGATGGTGCGTGCGCTACTGGATGTGGGCCAGACGCGCGAAGCCCACGATCTGCTGGACGAGCTGAAGCCGCGGTTGGAGAAAGACTGGCGCTTCCAGTGGCACTCCGGGGTGGCGGCGCTGCTGACGGGACAGTTCGCGGAAGCGCAGAAGTTCTTCAACCGAGTGCTGTACATCCTGCCTGGTGAGCCCGCCCCGAAGTTGGCGCTCGCCGCCACCGACGAGTTGCTGCTGCAGCAACAGGGCGTGAACTCTACGAAGCTGCTGAGCGAGCACGTTTCCCGTGCCGCTTCCGCCCTGGCCTATGCGCAGAAATTGCCGGTTAAGGATTACACCGGGGTGCCCAGCTGGGAGCACATCACGCTGGATCCGGTTTCTCTGCGCTTCCACGCCATGCGCCTTTACGGGTTGGTGTGGGCCACGAACCAGTCCACTGTTTCCAGCGCGTTTGGCCTGGCCAGGCAGCTGCGCGCGGAGGGTATGGTCGATTCGGCGGTGGCTGCGTTGGACCGGCTTCCGCAGGCCTCGCGGCATAATCGTCTGGCACGGTTGACGTCTATTTTGTTGCTTATTTCTGACGCCAACAGCCTCACCGAGTCCCGCATCCGCCGTGCGGCTAGACGTTTGGAGACCCTGCCGACTAACGAGCCGCGCCTGCCGCAAGTTCGCATCGCAGTGCTGAGCGCGGGCCTGAATTGGCTGCGTGGCGCTAGCGATGGCCCGGACGGCGCGGCAGGGATTACCGGAGTTGGAACTGGTGACGCGGGTGTTGGCGCCGGCAGTGCTGGGGCCGACAGTGGCCGCGGCTCTCGCAAGTCCAAGGGCAAGCGCAAGCGCAGTGCCGTGAACAGGGCAAACGGAGGTTCTCAGGTCAAGCGGAAGGCAGCTGCGGCTCCCCTGTTCGACATGCAATTTACCGAGCGCGGCCTGCGCACCGGCTTGGAAGCGAGCCTGCGCCAACTGGCTCGCCAGGCTCCCTTCGCCCGGCACCGCTATGACCTGGTGGACATGGCAAACCAGATCCGCCCCCGCACCTGGTTCTAACTGCACCCCCGCACCCGGTTTTAGCTGCGCATATTGTCCAATTTGCGCCCAAACTGCTCGCCTGTCCCTCAGGTTCTAACTGCACACATTGTCCTATTTGCGCCCTAACGGCGCACCTAGCCGCAAGGCGCTCCCGCCCTTCACGCAGAAAATGTCGGAAAAGTTGCAAAACGTGGAGAGGCGAAATCAGACACCACTGAGCGCAAGTCCATGACCTGCACCTTTGCGTTACCGAAAATTACCACCATTAACAAATTGCAACTTTTCCGACATTTCAGCTCCAGCAGGGCAGCCAGAGCAACCCAGCGCTTAGGCAAACCCCTACTGCTGCTCGGCCAGGTCAGCCCGTCTCGGCGCGCCAGATCCGCCCCTACTGCTGCTCGGCCAGCTCCGTCGCCTGGCGCGCGATCGCCAGCTCCTCATTCGTCGGAACCACGAACACCTTCACCTTGGAATCGTCCGTAGAGATCTCCCGCGCGCCGACGATCCCCTCGGAGTTCTCATTCCGCGCCTCGTCAATCTCAATTCCGAAGTTCTGCAGGTCAGCCATGGCATCGCGGCGCACCTGCACCGCGTTCTCGCCCACGCCCGCGGTGAACACAATCGCATCCACTCCACCAAGGATCAGCATGTAAGACCCAATGAAGCGGCGCAGCGCGTGGATGTACACGTCGTAAGCAAGCTGCGCATTTTCATCGCCGTCTTCGATCAAGGTCTTCAGCTCGCGGAAGTCGTTCACGCCAGCCATGCCCTTCAGACCGGACTCGCGGTTCAGCAGCTTATCCGCCTGGTCCACCGTCATCCCACCGGAGCGTGCCAGGTGGAAAATAATGCCCGGGTCAATGTCGCCGGAACGGGTGCCCATGACCAGGCCGGCGAGTGGCGTCAATCCCATCGTCGTATCAACAGCCACACCGCCACGAATCGCGGCGGCCGAAGCACCGTTACCCAGGTGCAGGGTGATTTGGTTGACCTTCTCGGCGGGCTTGCCCAGCAGGTCCGGCACCTTGGAGGACACGTACTCGTGGCTGGTGCCGTGGAAGCCGTAGCGCCGGATGTTGTACTCGTCGGCGATGTCCTTCTTGATGGCATAATTCGCCGCATGCTCCGGCAACGTGGAGAAGAACGCGGTATCGAACACGGCTACGTGCGGGACGTGTTCCAGCAGAGCGCGGGCATTTTCGATGCCGTCAATGTTGGCAGGGTTGTGCAGCGGCGCCAGCGGGATGAGCTCCTTGAGCTGCTCGATCACCTCGTCGTCGATGAGCACGGGCTCTGTGAACGTCGCGCCACCGTGGACCACGCGGTGCCCTGCTGCTACCAGGTCTAGGTCTTGGGGTCCGACGCCCAGTAGCGTCATCATGCCGAAGGCACGTTCTAGGCCAACAGAGTGGCTGAGGATAGGGCGATTGTCTTCCATCTTCGACGTTTCCGTCTGAATCTGGATGTGCCCCTTCTTTTCGCCGATTTTCTCGACAATACCGGAGACGAATGGGTCCGCCGTCGCGTTTGCTTCCGGGTCGAGGACTTGGAATTTGATGGAGCTGGAGCCCGAGTTGAGGACGAGTACGTACTTAGTCACTTTTCTTCTCTGTTCTTTTCTCTTCTTTTTTTGATGCCGTTTGCCGCTCAGCCAGCGGGCTGGGTGGCTTCCGCTGGCAAATGCCGACGACCGCACGGTTCGCGCCACGGCCGCCAGCTTTTCGGCTAGTTGGCCTGGATCGCGGTGATCGCCACGGTGTTCACGATGTCCGGCACGGTCGCGCCACGCGAGAGGTCATTCACCGGCTTGTTCAGTCCTTGCAGGATCGGCCCCACGGCCAGTGCATCGGCGGTGCGTTGGACCGCCTTGTAGGTGATGTTTCCGCAGTTCAGATCCGGGAACACGAACACAGTTGCCTGCCCGGCAACGTCAGAGCCCGGCAGCTTCTTCTGGCCGACGGATTCCACCACTGCGGCGTCGAACTGCAGCGGCCCGTCGAGTGGCAGGTCCGGGTTGTTCTCCTGGGCCTTCTTCACGGCGGCGGCGACGGCCTCAACGTCCGCTCCCGCGCCGGAGGTGCCGGTGGAGTAGCTCAGCATCGCCACCTTCGGCTCGATGCCGAACTGTGCGGCGGTCTGCGCGGACACGGTGGCGATCTCCGCCAGCTGGTCGGGGGTGGGGTTCGGGTTCACGGCGCAGTCGCCGAATGCCCACAGCACGCCGTCCATGACCATCAGGAAGATGGAGCTAACCACCGACGCACCCGGCGCGGTCTTGATGATCTGGAACGAGGGCTTAATGGTGTGCGCGGTCGTGTGGGCCGCGCCGGAGACCATACCGTCGGCGATACCCTTGTGGACCATCATCGTCGCGTAGTAACTGATGTCCTGCATGGTCTCGCGCGCCTGCTCCAGAGTGATGCCCTTGTGCTTGCGCAGCTCGGCGAACTCGGCGGCGAACTCCTCCAGCTGGTTGCCCTCGCTCGGGTCGGTCAGCGTGGCGCCGGAAAGGTCCAGCCCCAGCTCCTTGGCGCGGCCAGCAATCTCGTCCGGGTTACCCAGAATGGTCAGCCGACATACCTTGGCGCGCAGCAGCTGGTCAGCAGCGGTGAGGATGCGGTCGTCGTCGCCTTCCGGCAGCACGATGTGTGCATCCTTCTCGCGGGCCTTGATCAGCAGGTTGCGCTCGAACAGCTCGGGGCCGATCACGGGCTCCTTCGCAGCGCTCGCCTGCGCGGCACTCCCAGCCCCGCCAGCCCCTGCACCAGCATCAGCCCCGCCGGCTGCTGCCTGCGCGATGCCTTCCAGCGCGATGTGGCGAATCGCCTGCCCCTCCGCCTCGACGGCATTAGCTGCGGCGGCAGCTGCGGAGGCGGTGGCGTCAATAAAAGAAATACCGGCGGGCTTGCGACCAGAGCGCACGAGCTGCCCGGAGGCCAACTGCAGCGCCGTGGCATCGGCCGGGATGCCCGCGAGCAGGTAGAGGGAGGCACCCGCGGCGGCGGCGAGGCGCGAGTCGAAGTTGATCTCGCCGGTGCCGAGCAGTACGGCGCCAGCACCGGCAGCGGCTCCGGCGCCGACCTTAGCGCCGTAGGCCGCGTCGAGGGCGGCGGCGAAGTCGGGCGCGGAGGGGCGGATGGTGTCGAAGATGTCGACTGCCTCTGCCTCCCCCAGGGCGTCCAAAATGTCGGAGCGGCGCGCGGCGGCGCTCGCTATTGGTGAAATGACAGCGTTCGTGCCAGTTCCTTGGGACGCGGTAGACGACGCGATAGACACAGCTCACATACCTTCCTCAATGGAGTTCCAGTTCACTTCCATTGTGCCTTGGTAGCCCCGTACTAGCGAGGCGCGCGGGGAAGGTTCGCCCTCGTCCTACCCCCTGGCGCGTTCTTTCTCGCGCTGTTGTACCTTCGTTCCCTCTTCTTCGTAGTGACGCCCACTTGTCCGGCCCGAGGTGGCTTCCGCATCGCATTCCGCGGTGGCCTGTTGGGAGTCTTCCGGTACATCGTCGCCGGTCAGGGAACGTTCCAGCAGGGAGCGCTTGCGCACGACGACGAGGGCCACGATGACGGCCAGACCGATCAAGATGACGGCGACCACGCCGAGGAAGCCGAAGTAGTTCACCAGGCGGCTGGAGTTCAGCAGCATCAGCAGGCCGCCGACCACGCCGCCAAGTACTTCTGGCTTCATAATAGTTACGATCCAAGCGGCGATCGGTGCGGCGATGGCGCCGCCGACCAGTAGGCCGACGACTGGCTGCCAGTTATCCGCCAGTTCCGACCCCATGCCGGTAACGAAGCCAGCGGTGGCGGAGATTGCGACCAAGAACTCAGCGGTGTTTACAGTGCCGATGATGCGGCGCGGCTCAGCCTTGCCCACACTCATGAGGGTGGAGGTGGTAACCGGCCCCCAGCCACCGCCACCGGAGGCATCCAGGAAGCCTCCGGCCAGGCCCAGGCCTGCCAGGCCGAATCGGGAGCGGCGGGTGGTGGATACCGGCTGGGTATCTTCGTTCTTCTTCCACGGCACGGCCACGCTGCGCACCAGCACGTAGGCGCCGAGGAGTACGAGCAGGGTGGACACAACTGGCTCGGCAGCCTCGGTGGAGAGGTTACTGAGCACGTAGGCGCCCGTAAACGAACCGATGGCACCCGGCACGCCGAGGGCCAGGACGGTCGGCCAGTGGACGTTCTTCAGCCGCCAGTGCGACAGGCCGGAGAACAGCGTGGTGCCGACCTCCGCCAAGTGAACGGCGGCGGAGGCGTGGGCGGGGCCCAGGCCGGAGAAAATCAGCAGAGTGGTTGCCGTGATGCCGAATGCCATGCCCAGCGCGCCGTCGACCAACTGGGCGACCACGCCGACGAGGGCAAAAATCAAGACCTTCATGAGGGGTTAGTCCTTGCTGTCTATGAGGGCTTCTGTGAGGGGTAGAGAGGCTAGTGCGCTTGTTGCAGGGCGCGACAGGCGCGGTTGATGACGACCGGGGCTACGGCGTCACCGAGGTGGCGCGTACACTTCCGGCCGTTTGGCATTCGGATCTTGGCCTTGTCCCATAGCAAGCCGGGGCTGACGAACAGCGGGACGGTGACGGTGCGTTCGTCTGCGAATTCCAGTAGCGCCTCCGTGTCGCAGCCCGGGTTGTCCCCGGTGGCGACGAAGGCGCGGGTGCTGCGCATGTTCAGGCGGGCACCAACGCGGCCGGCGAACTCGGCGACGACCTCGTTCGCGCCCGGCTGGCTGGAACCCACTGAGTACAGCGCGAGCTTGTCGACGCTGCTGTCCGCGGCGTTCGCGGCACCAGCGCTAGCGCTAGCGCTGTCCACGGCGACACTGCCAGCGAGGTACTGGGCCGTGAAGTCGGCGACCAGCTCCTCCATATCCGCGCCGGTTCCCAACCCGTCAGTGAGGTGGAGGGTCAGGCCGGCGGACGAGGTGGCGTCAATAGACTCAACGGCCTCGGCAATCGCGGCAGGAACGTCGAAGCGAGCGTGAAAAGCCTGCGTGAACAGCAAAGGAACCACCACCGCCTCCGTGTAGCCCGCTGCGACGACGCGGTGGACGACCGTCGTGAGGGTGGCGGGGTGGAAGTCCAGGAAAGCCGCGAAGGCCGGCAGCCCAGTACTCTCGGAAATGCGCTCGGCGATCTCGAAGACCGCCTGGTCCGCCTGCGGGTGGCGGGATCCATGCGCCAAGCAGATGATGGGTGCCGGCCAAGTCATGCTAGTTCACCAAACCTGCGGTCAGAGTGTCGCCACTACCGGGGTTGATCAGCAGCAGCGAACCGACGCGGCCACCGCGGCGGTAGGTTTCGACGGGCAGCGGCTCGGCCACCGTCACGCGCACCTCCGCGATGTCGTTGAGAGCCAGCTCGTCGGCGCCACCGTGGGCGATCTCCTCCTCGCTGCGATTGCGGCCGGAGATGTCCACGCGACGGATGACCTCGTCCACGCGGCCACGCACCAGTGCGGTGCCGTAGCGCACCAGCACATTGCTGCGCAGGCGCACCGGAGACTCGGACAGGTGGAACACCGTCGCGGTGAACGACTGCTGCGGCTCCGGCAGATCCGGGGCGGCAATGATGTCCCCGCGGGACAGGTCGATGTCGCGGTCCAGGCGCAGGGAGACGGACTCGCCGCGGGTGGCGGTCTGCTGCTCCCCTGCCGGGCCGTCGATGCCCTCGATGATCGCCTCGCGGCCATCGGCCAGCACCTTATCGCCGACGGATACCTTGCCCGCGGTGATGCGGCCTGCATAGCCGCGGTAGTCGGTGGCGTGGTCGCGGATGACGATCTGGATCGGGAAGCGCAGGCCGCGCTCTACATCGGCGATGTTCTTCGCCGGCTCGGTGGTCTCCAGGATCTCCAACACGGACGGACCCGTGTACCAGGGGGTGTTCTGGCTGCGCTCAACGACATTGTCGCCCAGCAGCGCGGAGGTAGGAATCACGTCGACATGGGCCAGGCCCAGCTCGGAGACCAGCGCGTCCACGTCAGCCTTCACGTCGTTGAAGACCTGCTCGCTGAAATCGACCGCGTCGATCTTATTGACGGCCACGATCACGTGGGAAATCTTCATCATCGCCGCCACGGTCAGGTGACGACGGGTCTGCTCGATCACGCCGTTGCGGGCGTCAACCAGAACAATGACGAGCTCCGAGGTGGACAGGCCCGTGACGGTGTTGCGCGTGTACTGCACGTGCCCCGGGGTGTCGGCCAGGATGAAGCTGCGCTTGTCGGTGGCGAAGTAACGGTAGGCCACATCGATGGTGATGCCCTGTTCGCGCTCGGCACGCAGACCATCGACCAGAAGCGACAGATCCGGGTTCTCCAGGCCCTTGGCGTTGGAAACGCGCTCTACAGACTCGTACTGGTCGGCCAGGATGGACTTCGTATCGTGCAGCAAGCGGCCCACGAAGGTGGACTTGCCGTCGTCGACGGAGCCGGCGGTGCACAGGCGGAGGGTCGGCAGGTTGGTGGACATCAGAAGTAACCTTCCTTCTTGCGATCCTCCATGGAGGACTCACTGAGCTTGTCGTCGGCACGAGTGGCGCCGCGCTCGGTGGTGGTGGACTGGCGGATTTCGTCGATCACGTCCTCGATGGTCGTGGCGGTGGAAAGGACAGCGCCGGTGCAGCTCATGTCACCGACAGTGCGGTAGCGCACGGTCTTTTCGACCAGCTCCTCGCCTTCCTTCGGGCCACCCCACTCGCCCGGGGTCAGCCACATTCCGTTGCGGTTAAAGACCTCGCGCTGGTGGGAGTAGTAGATCGCCGGGACCTCAACGTCGCGGTCGCGGATGTAGTCCCACACGTCGGCTTCGGTCCAGTTGGAGATCGGGAACACGCGGATGTTCTCGCCCACCTGGTGGCGACCGTTGTACAGGCCCCACAGCTCGGGTCGCTGGCGGCGCGGGTTCCAGCCGCCGAAGCTATCGCGCACGGAGAACACGCGCTCCTTGGCGCGGGCCTTCTCCTCGTCGCGGCGAGCGCCGCCCAGCACCGCGTCGTAGCCGCGGTTCTGGATGGTCTCCACCAGTGGCACAGTCTGCAGCGGGTTGCGAGTGCCGTCCGGGCGCTCCTGGATGGCACCGCTGTCGATCCAATCCTGGACGGCGGCGACGTGCAGGGTCACCTTCGGATCCGCGGCGATCTTGTCGCGAAACTCGATGACCTCCGGGAAATTGTGGCCGGTATCCACGTGCACCAGCTCGAAGGGAACCGGTGCGGGGTGGAAGGCGCGCTTCGCCAGCTCCAGGACCACGACGGAATCCTTGCCGCCGGAAAACAGCAGCGCGGGGCGGTCGAACTGGCCTGCTACTTCGCGCAGGATCTCGATTGCTTCCGCCTCGAGGCTCGCCAGATGCGGCGAGAGGGCGGTGGTGTTTTCATTGCTCATGTGTGAAGTCCGCATTCTGTCTTGTTGGAGCCGGCCCAGCGGCCGGATCGGGGGTCCTGTCCTTCGGCAACCGGCAGGGTGCAGGTTTCGCAGCCGATCGACGGGTAGCCCTGCTTGGTCAGGGGGTTGATGATCAGGTCGTGGTCGTTGATGTACGCCTCCACGTCCTCGTCGCTCCAGGCGACGATGGGGTTGATCTTCAGCCGGCCGGTCCGGTCCACGTCCAGCACCGGAGTGTTGGCGCGCAGGGCGTTATCCACGCGACGCACACCGGTGATCCAGGCGTTGAAGGGGTTCAGCATCCGCGCCAGCGGCTCGACCTTGCGCATGCGGCAGCAGGCGGTGTTGTCGCGGGAGTACAGGCGCGGACCGTAGACCTTGTCCTGCTCCTCGCGGCTGAGAACCGGGGTGATGTTCTCCAGCGGCAGGTTGTAGCGCTGCTGGACCTTGTCGCGGGTCTCGAGCGTTTCGGCGAAGTGGTAGCCGGTGTCCAGGAAGACCAGCTCTGCGCGGTCTTCCGCCAGGCAGCCTTCCGCCAGCTCAGCCAGGACGGTGTCCTGCATGGACATGGTGACGGCGATCTTGCCGGGCACGTGCTCGGCCACCCAGTCCATGATTTCTTCGGCGCTGGCGCCCTCTAGCTTGTCGTTCCACTCGGCGACGAGCTGTTCGTTGGCTGCTCGCTCCTCGTCGCTCAGCGGCGTGGTCTTGGTCGGCGCGCCCTGCGGACTCTCGGCTGGGTCTCGGAAGTCATCCGAATTCCCGCCGAGCAGGCCGGTCGCATCTACCAGGCTCATGAGCTCCTCTTCTCGGGGTTGATGTTTGGTTTGTCGAAGTGTGCTTCTTAAGAACTCGGGGGAACTCTTAGTTATTCCCTAGACAGACTGATCGGTCTGTTCTGGTTTCCACCACAATAGACCAATCTGTCCATTCCTACAACCGGGTTCAAGATTCTTTGTGACGCCCCACCGCCGCGACCTGCCTAAAGGCCACGATTATCCCCTCAAGGGGTGGGGGGCGAGGGGGCGTCAATAAAAGGTCGGTTACAACAGCTGTCCGTGGAACTTGACGGAGAAAACCCGCATACACTCGCGGCACTGCCAGGCGTTGTCGGTCTCCGCGTCCGGGAACAGGTTCTGGGACATACAGTAGGGGCAGTTGTTCACCGTCGCACGGCGGGCATTCGGGTGGCCCACACGGCCGCCGACCTGCTCATTCACGCTCGGCAGAGAGTCTTTATCCGGAACACTCATCGGCTACACCAACAGCTCGTCGTCGGCGCGGACAACCCAATCGCGGAACTCCTCGCCCTCGGTGCGGTGGGACTTGAAGTTCTCCACCACACGGACCACGTAGTCGCCCAGATCCTTGGAGAAGACCTGGTTGCCGCGCACCTTCTTGCCGAAGTGCGGCTCCAGGCCGATGGTTCCGCCGAGGTGCACCTGGAAGCCCTCCACGCGCTCGCCTTCGTCGGTCGTGAGGATCTTGCCGGACAGGCCAATATCCGCCACCTGGGTGCGCGCACAGGAGTTCGGGCAGCCATTGAGGCTGATCTTCAGTGGAACGTCGAGGTCGCCCAGGCGATCCTCCAGCTCGTCCACCAGCGCGATGGCGCGCTGCTTGGTGACGACGTGTGCGAGCTTGCAGAACTCCAAGCCGGTACAGGAGATGATGTCGCGGCGGAAGGCCGAGGGCTTGGCGGACAGGCCGAGCTCCTCCAGGTCCGCAGCGAGGGCCTCCGCGGCCTCGCGCTCCAGGTCCAGGAACAGAAGCTCCTTGTCCGGGGTGGTGCGGATGTTGGTAGTGCCGTGCTTTTCCGCGAGATCGGCCAGCTGCTGCAGCTGCTTGCCGTCGGTGTGGCCGACGGTGGGCTTTACGCCCAGGTAGAAGCGGCCATCCTTCTGCTCGTGCAGGCCGACGTGGTCGCGATAGCCCGGATACTCCTCCGGCTCGGAGCCATCCAGCAGCGGGCGCTTGAGGTACTCAGTTTCCAGAACCTCGCGGAACTTCTCCACACCCCAGTCGGCTACCAGGAACTTCAGGCGGGCGCGGTTGCGCATGCGGCGGTAGCCATAGTCGCGGAAGATGCGGACCACACCGGCCCAGACCTCCGGCACCTCGTCGATCGGCACCCAAACGCCCAGGCGCTGGGCGAGCATCGGATTAGTGGACAGGCCACCGCCGACCCAGACGTCGAAGCCGGGACCGTGCTCCGGGTGCTCGGAGCCAATGAAGGCGAGGTCCTGGATCTCGTGGGTGACGTCCTGGCGGGCGTGGCCGGAGATCGCGGACTTGAACTTGCGCGGCAGGTTTCCAAACTCGGGGTCGGGCAGCAACTCCTTCTTGATCTTCTCGATGGCCGGGCGGCCGTCGATGATTTCATCCTTGGCGATGCCTGCGACCGGGGAACCGAGGATCACGCGCGGAACGTCGCCGCAGCCAAAGAAGGAATCCAAGCCGACCTTTGCCAGCTCGTCCCAGATGGTCGGGACGTCTTCGATGCGGATCCAGTGCAGCTGCACGTTCTGGCGGTCGGTGAAGTCGGCGGTGTTGCGCGCGTACTTCTCAGAGATCTCGCCGATAGTGCGCAGGCCGGCGGAGCTGACCACACCGCCGTCCAGGCGGATGCGCATCATGAAGTAGTTGTCCTGCAGTTCCGCATTGGTCAGGGTCGAGGTCTTTTCGCCGTCGAGCCCCTGCTTGCGCTGGGTGTACATGCCGACCCACTTGAAGCGCGGGGCGAGGTCCTCCGCGGGGATCGAGTCGAAGCCCTCCTTGGAGTAGATGTCGCGGATGCGCTGCATCACGCTGATTCCGGGGTCTTCCTGCTTGACCCGCTCGTCGTCGTTGAGCGGCTCGCGGCCGTCCACAGCCCACTGCCCCTGGGGCTTGCGCTGCTTCTTGCGACGCGGGCGCGCTGGCTTATTTTCAGCGGTCGGTCCGGTGGTGCCGGTGGTCGTTCCGGTGGTCATGGTGCCTCAAATTCCATCTAGACTGATCTGTCTGTCTACATTGTCCGGTTCAGCCTAGATGGGATCCGACACAAATTCAAGCGAAATGTTGATTTTTCTAGACAGAGTTGTCTATAGTTCGAGGAGTTACCCGCAGTGACCCGATTTAGCGACCCTGCGTGGATTTTCGCTACATTAGAATGTGTAAATTCATGAGCAGCTCGAACGCTTCATGCGGTTCACGCGGCGCAGCAACAAAACGCACCGCGCGAGCTCAACACCGCGGTTTACCCAATAACCGAAATACAACCCGAACAAGAAGGATTTGCACCTGACATGCCCGAAAATCGCCCACTTCGCATTGCAGTCATCGGCTCCGGCCCGGCAGGCATCTACGCCTCCGACGCGCTGACGAAGTCTGAGGCCGACGTCAGCGTCGACATTTACGAGCGCATGCCGGCCCCCTTCGGCCTGATCCGCTACGGAGTTGCCCCCGACCACCCGCGCATTAAGGGCATTATCAAGTCCCTCCACAAGGTGATGGACAAGCCCGAGATCCGCCTGTTCGGCAACATTAACGTCGGCAAGGACGTCACCGTCGACGAGCTCAAGCAGTTCTACGATGCGGTTATCTACGCCACGGGCGCTACCGACGACCGCCCGCTGAACATCCCCGGCGGCGAACACACCATCGGCGCCGGCGAGTTCGTCGGCTTCTACGATGCCAACCCGTACTTCGAGGACAAGTGGGATCTGTCCGCGGACTCCGTCGCCGTCGTCGGCGTAGGCAACGTCGGCCTGGATGTCGCCCGCGTGCTGGCCAAGACCGGCGAGGAGCTGAAGGTTACCGAGATCCCGGACAACGTTTACGACTCCCTGAAGGAGAACCAGGCCAAGGAGATCCACGTCTTCGGCCGCCGCGGCCCCGCGCAGGCTAAGTTCACCCCGCTGGAGCTGAAGGAGCTCAACGATTCCGACACGATCGAGATCGTTATCGACCCGGAGGACATCCAGTACGACGAGGGTTCCGAGGAGGCCCGCCGCGCGTCCAAGATTCAGGACATGGTCTGCACCCGCCTGGAGCAGTACGCCATCGCCGACCCGAAGGGTGCTCCTCACAAGCTGTACATCCACTTCTTTGAGTCCCCGGTTGAGGTTAAAACTGACACCGAAGGCCGCGTGACCGCATTCGTCACCGAACGAACCGAGCTCAACGGCGATGGCTCTGTCTCTGGCACCGGCAAGCTCACCGAGTGGCCGGTCGGCGCGGTCTACCGCGCCGTGGGCTACAAGTCCGACGAGCAGCCGGGCCTGCCATGGGATGAGCGTCAGAACGTGCTGCCGAACGTCGGTGGCCGCGTGCTGACCGAGGGGCCGACCGCCGATGGCATCGCGGGCGTTCCGGGTTCCGCTGACCCGGAGGCCGAGAAGCGCGAGCGCCTGCCCGGTGTGTACACCACCGGCTGGGTCCGCCGCGGCCCGGTCGGCCTCATCGGCAACACGAAGGGTGACGCCAACGAGGCCGTCGCCAACCTGCTGGAGGATGCCGCCAACGGCATCGGCTTTAACCCGGAGAAGCCGGATCTGGAGGCCGTCGAGGCTTTCCTCGAGGAGAAGGGCATCGCCCACACCACATGGGAGGGCTGGTACAGCCTGGATAAGCACGAGCGCGAGCTCGGCGAGGCCGAGGGCCGCGAGCGCAAGAAGGTACGCGAGTGGGACGAGATGCTGCACCACTCCCAGGGCAAGAACGTCTAAGTACGGACTCTCTGCAAAGACACTAGGCAAGGACACCGAAGACTGTGGCCAACACCCCCTCCCCCGCCGCCAGCTCAGCCTCTGGCGCCGCCGAGTTCCCGGATGTTCACTTCACCGGGCGCGCGCTGCTAGCGATGCCCGCCCAGCAGCTGCACCCGTTGTACAAGCTGCGCGTGGACGTGTTCGTCCACGAGCAGCAGACTCCCTTCGCGGAGATCGATGACATCGACCCGCATCCGAACACCCACCACGTGCTGGCCTACATTCACCCAGGCAGCGGCCCGGAGTATCCCTTCGGCCAGCCGGATCCGGGCTCTCCCCTGCGTCTGGTCGGCACTGCGCGCGTGTACGGCAAGCCGGAGGATCAGCACATCGGCCGCATGTGTGTGGCTAAGGACGTGCGCGGGCGTGGCATCGCCACCCAGATCATGGAGCAGGCCTTGGAGGTCTGCAAGGGTCGCGCCGCCGCGCTTGACCCGACCACCCAGGTCGCCCGTGTTTCCCTGAACTCCCAGGAGCAGGCGCAGGACTTCTACGCGAAGTTCGGCTTCCAGCCGGTCGGCGAGCCTTTCGACGAGGAGGGCATCCCCCACGTCACCATGGAGCTGGAGCTCTAGCTCGCCATCTCCGCTGCGACCTCGGCGCACTCCTTGCGCCCGCACGTGGCGCTCTCCGGGTCCGCGGCACACTCCTCGCATAGCAGGATCTGCTCGCGGCACTGCTCGTTCACGCAGTTGTGGAAGTCGTTGGTCGCGTGGCCACACGCCCGGCAGCGGCCCAGCGTAGCGGCGTCATCACTAAATTCCATGTGCATGCGCCCGTCGAAAACATACAAGGAACCCTCCCAAAGGCCCTTGTCCCCGTACTTTTCGCCGTAGCGGACGATGCCGCCGTCGATCTGGTAGACCTCCTCGAACCCGCGGTTCTTCATCAGCGAGCTCAAGATTTCGCAGCGAATGCCGCCCGTGCAATACGTGACCACCGGCTTGTCCTTCAGGTCGTCGTACTTGCCGGATTCGATCTCCCCGATGAAGTCGTGAGTGGTGCGCACATCCGGCACGATGGCGTTTTTGAACTTGCCGATCTCCGCCTCCATGGCGTTGCGCCCGTCGAAGAAGACAACCTCGTCGCCGCGCTCCTCTACCAGCTTGTTCACTTCCTCCGGCTTCAGGTGCACGCCGCCGCCGATCACGCCGTTTTCGTCCACCTTCAGCTCGTCCGGGGCGCCGAAGGCCACGATCTCGTCACGCACCTTCACGGACAGGCGCGGGAAGTCGTCCGCCGAGCCCGCGGACCACTTGAATTCCATCTTCTTGAAGCCGGGGAATTCGCGGGTACGGCGCACGTACTGCTTGCAGCTGGCCAGCGAGCCGCCGACGGTGCCGTTGATGCCGTGCTTGCTGATGAGGATGCGCCCCTTCAGCTCCAGCTGTTCGCATAGCGCGCGCTGCCACAGCATCACCGCGGTCGGGTCGTCGATCGGGGTGAAGCAGTAGTACAGCAGGATTCGGGTTTCGTTGAGGTCGGTTGCGCTATGTCCCATACCTCGGATTTTAGGGCTACTGCCCGTCTTCTGCGAAAACCGTCGGCCGCACCTCGATGTACCCGGCGGCCTCTTCGGCGCGCTGTCGAGCCTGGTCCGTGTCCTCGGCGGTGGCCACTGCCACTCCCATTCGTCGCCGCGCGAGTGCTCGGGGCTTGCCGAATAGGTAGACGTTGGTTTCTTCTACTGCCATTGCCTTGTTGACGCCCACGTATTCAATATCGCCGTCGTGCTTATCCTCACAGCGGATTACGGCGGAGGCTCCCGGGGAGATCAGCGTGGTATCGATCGGCAGCCCAAGGATGGCGCGTGCGTGCAGGTCGAATTCAGAGAATCGCTGGGTACCGAGGGTCACCATGCCCGTATCGTGCGGGCGGGGGCTGACCTCGGAGAAGTAGACATCGTCGCCCTTGACGAACAGCTCCACGCCGTACACTCCGCGGCCTCCCAGGGCGGTGGCGATGCGGGCAGCGATGCTGCGGGCGGTGTCCAGAGCATCCTCGGACATGTGCGCGGGTTGCCAGGATTCCACGTAGTCGCCGCGGTCCTGGCGGTGGCCGATGGGCTCGCAGAACCAGGTGGCCTCCCGGCCGGTGGCGGGGTCGATGGAGCGTACGGCCAGGATGGTGACTTCGTAGTCGAAGGGGATGTACTGCTCGACCATGACGCGCTGGGCGTTGGTGCGGGAGTGCTTGAGGGCTGCGTTCCAGGCGGCCTCCAGTTCGTCGACTCCTCCGACGTAGCTTTGGCCTGCGCCGGAGCTACTCATGACGGGCTTGACCACGCACGGGTAGCCGATTTCCTCGGCGGCGCGGGCGAGTTCGTCGGCGGTGGAGGCGAAGCGGAAGGTGCTGTTAGGCAGGCCCAGCTTGTCGTGGGCGAAGGTGCGGATGCCTTCGCGGTTCATGGTCAGGCGGTTGGCCAGGGCGGTCGGCACGACGGAAGCCACTTCATTGGCCTCGATCTCCTGCAGCACGTCGGCAGGGATCGTCTCCGAATCCGGGACAACGAAGTGCGGGCCGACCTCGCGGACCAGCTGGCGGATGGCATCCCCGTCGTGGATGTCCAGCACGTGAGCCTTGTTGGCCACGAGGTGCGCGGGTGCGCCGACATAGCGGTCCGCGGCATGCACCTCCACGCCCAGGCGTTGCAGGGCGATGGCGAGCTCCCGCCCCAACTCGCTGGCTCCGAGCAGGAGGACCTTGAGGGAGGAGGGAGTCAGTGGAGTACCAATTGCCTCGGGAATGTACATAGTCTTTCACCTTACTTATGCCCACATATTTACGCTGCCAGCCCCGCCCATCCCGCATGCCAGCCCCGCTGCCTTACGCGGCCAGCCCCGCCCAGCCTCGCCGCGCGCGAGCTTGTAGCCCGTGCGGCCTGATGGAATGATCGGTTTTATGAGTGCAATGCAGCCGAATCCCCAGCGTCACAGCTCCCTACCCTGTTCCCGCCGCTCGTTTCTGCGCGGGGTAGCCGTAGCCACCGCAGCTACCGCCTCCGGTGCCCTGCTGGCAGCCTGTGCCGGCGAGGAAGTTGTGGCGAAGGCCGATGCCGCGGATCTGGAGGTCGGCGGCGCGACGATTCTGGACGGCTGGGTGCTCTCCCGCCCCGGCGAGGACGAGTACAAGGCGTTTTCCACCTCTTGCCCGCACGCTGGTGGCACCATCAACTCCATTGAGAAGTCCGGAGACGTAACCGTGGCGGTCTGCCCGAAGCACATGTCCAAGTTCGACGTCGCCACCGGCGATGTGCTGGAAGGCCCCTCCCGCGACCCGATGGTTCCGGCAAAGAAGGTCGAGCGTAACGGCGACTCGATCGAGATCTCGGACTAGTTCGCCGCGCCCGGCGGGGCTAGCCCGCCATATCAATCCGCAGATCGCTGACCTGCGACGCAAAGCGCGCGTCGTGGCAGGTCCACAGCACCGTCGGCGCGCTTTGCGTGTGCCGCGCGCCCTGCCTGCCCGGCGCGCCCGCGCCACCAGGCTCGCCCGGCGCGCCAGAGCCGCCCCGCCCGATCAACCGCGCATATTCTCCATCCGCGTAGCGGTGCATCAGCTCCGCCAGCTCGCGGTAGCCCAGCACGTCCAGCCCCACGGTCGGCTCGTCCAGCATCACCAGATCCGCGCCGCGCACCATCGCCGCCGCGACCAGTACGATCCGCCGCTTCGCCGCCGGCACGTCCAGCGGATGGGTGTGCGCCCACTTGCCCAACCTGGCGAAGTCAATGGCCGCTGCGGCCAGCTCCTCGCCCGCTCCCACGGCCAGCTCCTCGGCCACGGTACGGCAGGTCACCGCCTGATCCATCTGCGTGGGCGCCCACCCCTTCAGCCCCTCCGCGCGCAGCGTCCCCCGATACTTCAGCAACCCCAGCGCGCCCAGGAACAGGGTCGTCTTGCCGCACCCGTTCGGCCCGGCCAGGTGCACCACCCGACCTGCAGGGACCTCCAGGTTTATGGGTCCGACGCCACCCCGGCGGAAAACCACATCCCGCGCCAGCAGGGCCGTCCGGGTGCTCCCCTGCTCGGTGATCTCCGGGGCCACCGACTCGGCTGCGGGTTTCGGCGCGGGGGAATCGGTCAGGGTGCCGTCGGCCAGCAGGCGCTGGTGCGAGGGGGCGTCATCACTTAAGGGCGAACCCGCACGATCGTAAACGGTGACGGGTCCCGGAAAGTCCGCGATGGTGCGGCGCAGGGTGTCGACGGCGGCGGCGTCCAGGCCATCGAGGGGGCAGTCGAGCACCAGCGCTTCGGGACGGGCCAGCAGCGCGGCGGCGATGGCCACGCGGCGGGTCTGGCCGGTGGACAGGGTGGCGGGATTCTGCTCGGCCTGGCCGTCCAACCCCCACAGTCGCAGGGCGGCCTCCACGCGCTGCTGCATCTCGGCGCGCGGCACCCCGCGTTGCTCCATGGGGAACGCGAGCTCTTCGGCGACCGTGTTGCGCAGCAGGGAGATGTGCGCGCTGGCCTCGTTGCCAACCCATGCCGCGCCCGTCTTTTCTGCGTGCGCCCAGGCATGTTCGGATAGTCCGACGCCACTATCTCCCCAAATGAAGGTACTCAAAGGCATTGTTCGCGCGGGATCTTTCTGGTCGTTCGCTAGTGCTTGCGTTTACTGGTGCCCATAGCCCAGCTAGTGCACTGCCCACCAGCATCCCACCACCAGGGCGGCGATGGCCAGCAGGCGCACGGCCCAGTCCAGGCCCGTATCCGGGACGGGACGCAGTACGGTACGCGGACCGAGCTCGCCGATGCCTGTGCGCTGCAGCGGGCGGGCGCGGGTGGCAGCATCGTCCACCATGCCGACGATCAGCGGCAGGATCATGCGGCACTTCGCCCCCAAGGTGGAAACGTCCACGCCGCGGGAGGCGCGGACCTGTTGGATTGTCAGCCAGCGGGCGCGGGCCAGCGGCAGCAGCCGGGCCGTCGCGCCGACGACGTACACCAGCTTGGCGGGCAGGCGCGGCTGGACGGTGCGCATCAGCTGGTCGAGGTTTACGAAGCTGCCGATGGTCAGGCCGATGGTGGTAGCGGCCAGGAAACGGCTACCCAGGGAGAGAGCGACCTGCAGGCCGTCGCGGGTGATGATCCACCAGCCGGGATCC
This sequence comes from Corynebacterium sp. c24Ua_83, assembly GCF_039907245.1. NCBI lineage: Bacteria > Bacillati > Actinomycetota > Actinomycetes > Mycobacteriales > Corynebacteriaceae > Corynebacterium > Corynebacterium sp. c24Ua_83. Next base: position 110,086 of record NZ_JASBOI010000005.1, read on the forward strand.
TGGCCGAAGGGGGCGTACATCAGACCAAATCCGATGAAGGCCGGTAGGCCTAAGAGATTGGCTGCCAGGAAGGGACGACGGGGCGTCGAGAAGAAAAGAGCCACAAGGGCGCAGAGACCCCACGCGATAGCGCTCACGGCGAGGCTATCGGCGACGAGGACGAAGATCACCCCGCTGGCGGCGAGGGTGAGGTAGGTCAGTGGGTTCATGCGGCCTTGTCTGCTGCAGCGGTGTTGTCGGCAGCAGTGTTGCCATCCTTGCCCGCCGGCGCGAAGGTGCGGAGCGTGCGCTGCGGCAGGGCGCGGATGACCAGGTAAATGATGGTGAACACGATCAGCTTATCGAGCGGGTCGGAGGTCCAGGACTGCAGGAACACGGCCGTCATCGGCTCGAAGCCCAGCGAGCGGTAAGCCGTGACCAGCAGGCCCGTGCCTGTGCCCGCGGTGCCGCCGAAGATGAAGGAGGCGATCGGTGCGGAAAGCAGGGCCGTCAGGAAGCCAATCAGCAGCGCGGACAAGCCGATTCTCCAATACGCACCCGTCCACCACTTGCCCAGCAACCCGGCGCAGACGCCGACGAAGGCATAGGCGGCGGCGAAACCCACGACGGTCGGGTTGAACGTGCCCCACACCAGGGCGGACAGCACACCGGTGACCAAGCCCGCCCACGGGCCGGCCAGGGCACCGACCAGCACGGTGCCGATGGAATCCAAGTACAGCGGCAGGGGCAGGCCCATGTTGCCGATGATATGGCCGAGGATCACGTTGATAGCCAGGGCGACCGGCAACAGCGCGAGGGTACGCACGGGCAGGCGCGGGATCACGGCAATCAGCGCGAGGATGGCGGGGACGACGAAGCCGACCAGGGCGATGGTGGAACTCTTGGAGTCCGCGAGGGACTCGTAGTTGGAGTCGCTGGGCTGCCAGATGACGAGGGTCAGCCAGGTGGCAACGATGATAATCGCGGCTAGACTGAGCAGTACATAAGTGGCTTTTTGTGACAGGGGGCGCATGGGGTGGAACCTCAATTTTCGCTAGCTTTCGCACCGGCCGGCGCGGGCTGGGCGCAACGTCTATGTCACCTCGACGTTCCACCCGCGCATCACCCCGCGTGGCCAGTGGTTTTGATGTTGGTTAAATGCTTACAGCCTGCGGACCCGATGCACAAATCGCAGGGCTTTCGGCGGGGCGGCTCGGTGGGTTTTCGGATACGGGGGCGGGGGTTCTGGAACCCAGATCTAAGTGACCTAGTTGACAGACTAAGCTGTCTATTCTTAAATGGTTGAGCAAGCGACCCACGCACCGGCGAAGGCAATGCCTCGCCACTTGTGTGCGCCTTCTGGAGCCCCGGGAAAGGCGCACCCGCGCGGGAACCGCACTGGCAAGAATTCCATACAGCTTTACAGCTAGACACAGCCCCGCCCGGCGGGGTCGATAGGAAAAGGAAGACAGGAAAGACAATGACTTTCAACGCAACCGTCACCGGGGTGCCGCGCATCGGACCCGACCGCGAGCTAAAGAAGGCTCTCGAGGGCTACTGGCGCGATAGCTCCACCGGCCGCAACCTGGCTACCACCGCAACTCGCCTGGTCAACAACTACACCGACGAGCTGCTGGCCGCTGGCCTGGATTCCGCAGCCTTCTCTGGCCGCTCCTTCTACGACGCAGTGCTGGACACCACCGCCCTGCTGGGCCTGCTGCCCGAGCGCGTCGCCGACATCGCGGATCACGACAACGACGGCCTGCCGCGCTTCATCGACCGCTACTTCGCCGCCGCCCGCGGCACCAAGGAGCTGCCGGCCTCCGCAATGACGAAGTGGTTCGACACTAACTACCACTACATCGTCCCGGAGCTGGCCAAGGACTCCCGCGTAGAGCTGGACGATTCCGCATTTCTCGAGGACATCCGCGACCAGGTCACCCGCGCAGGCGAGGCCGTTCGCCCCGTGCTGGTTGGCCCGCTGACGTACCTGGCGCTGTCCCGCACCGTCGATGGTTCTGATGCCTTCGCTCACCTCGAGGAAATTTTTGACGCCTACTCCCGCCTACTCAAGCGCATCGCGGACCGCGGCGTGAAGTGGGTACAGTTCGACGAGCCGATCCTGGTCACCGACTTCGCTTACGCTGATGCAGCCGCCAACGAGGATCTGCTGAAGCGCACCCGCGCTGGCTACGAGAAGCTGGTTGAGGCTGCGGGCGCTGGCGATGAGGGCGTCAACCTCCTTATCCAGACCTACTTCGGCGACGGCAACGCAGCCATCGAGCTGCTGAGCGGCTCCGGTGTGGCTACCTTCGGCGTGGACCTGGTCACCGGTGGCGCTGCTGCCGCCGAACTGCCTGCCTGGACCGGCAAGGAGCTGCTGGCTGCTGGTGTTGTGGATGGCCACAACGTCTGGCGCACCGACTTGGACGCAGCGCTGAAGACCCTGCAGGGTCTGAAGGAGCGCGGCCCGGTTGCCGTCTCCACGAGCTGCTCCCTGCTGCACGTGCCTTACTCTCTGCAGCGCGAGCAGAACCTGAACCCCGAGGTACAGAAGTGGCTGGCCTTCGGCTCCGAGAAGATCCGCGAGGTCGCTGCCCTGTCCCGCACCCTGCGCGGTGAGCAGACCGAGGCCGACGAGCAGCTGTTCGCCGAGACCCGTGAGGCCATCGAGGACCGCAAGAACTCCACCCTGACCCACAACGCCGCCGTGCGCGAGCGCCAGGATGCCGTGACCGACGCCGACCGTCGCCGCGACTCCATCGAGGCCCGCCGCGAGGCACAGAAGGCAGAGCTGAACCTGCCGCCGCTGCCGACCACCACCATCGGCTCCTTCCCGCAGACGACGGAGATCCGCCAGGCGCGTGCGAAGCACCGCAAGGGCGAGATCGACGACGCAGCCTACACCCAGGCGATGAAGGACGAGGTCGCGGACGTTATCAAGCGCCAGGAAGAGCTGGGCCTGGACGTGCTGGTGCACGGCGAGCCGGAGCGTAACGACATGGTGCAGTACTTTTCCGAGCAGCTGGACGGCTACCTGTCCACCGAGCACGCTTGGGTGCAGTCCTACGGCTCCCGCTGCGTGCGTCCGCCGATCATCTTCGGTGACGTTTCCCGCCCGCACGCCATGACCGTCGACTGGTACAAGGTTGCAGCCGACCTGACCGACAAGCCGGTCAAGGGCATGCTGACCGGCCCGGTGACCATGCTGGCTTGGTCCTTCGTGCGTGACGATCAGCCGCTGGGCGAGACCGCCGACCAGGTTGCGCTGGCTCTGCGCGACGAGATCGACGACCTGATCGCCGCTGGCGCCCGCGTGGTGCAGGTGGACGAGCCCGCCATCCGCGAGCTGCTGCCGCTGCGCAAGGAGCAGCAGCCGGACTACCTGAAGTGGGCCGTTGGCTCCTTCCGCCTGGCTACCTCCGGCGCGGAGAACAAGGTGCAGATCCACACCCACATGTGCTACTCCGAGTTCAACGAGCTGATCGACACGGTCTCCAACCTGGACGCCGACGTGACCTCCATCGAGGCCGCCCGCAACGGCATGCAGGTTCTGGCTGCGCTGAAGGACGAGGGCTACGAGCTGGGCGTTGGCCCGGGCGTGTGGGACATTCACTCCCCGCGCGTGCCGAAGCAGCAGGAGGTCGATGACCTGCTGTCCGCCGCCCTGGATTCCGTGGATCCTTCCTTGCTGTGGGTTAACCCGGACTGTGGCCTGAAGACCCGTGGCTGGGAAGAGACCACTGCCTCCCTGGAGGTTCTGGTGGCTGCCGCTAAGAAGGCTCGCGAGCGCGTCTAGTTACGTCTAACGCCCCGCAGGCTGACCACTTCAGCTACCTGGCCACTGGTTAGCTGCGCCGCGTCGGAGACTTTTCGAAGTCCCGGCGCGGTGCTTTTGCTTTTCCAAGCCAATTCAGCCCCCCTCCGGCTCCAAACGCCGTCCGCACACCACCCGCTCGAATTCTGCGAAAACATCGGCCGGGTCCAGGGACTCGAGAATCCGGGCATTCGCCGGGCGATCCCAGTACGCGCCGCGCGCCTCTGCTCCCCCACTGGTCACAGCACCTTCACTGGCGGAAACCTCCGCAACTCGGTCAGCCACGGTAGTGCCGCGCATGAGGGAAGAGTCGGCTTCGACGTCCACGGTGGCGTCATAAAAAGAACAAGGAACGCGCCGCAACATCACCATGGCCGCGGCGAGGTCGTGGATCTGCGCACAATAGCCCACGCCGACCGACTGGTGGAATTCGAAGTAGAAGCGGAGGGCGTCGCCGAGGAGGGTCGCCAATTCTGGGCGCGTGGGGCGCAGCGCTTGCTGCCACCTGCGCAAACGTTCGGGATAGAGCAGGACTTGCTCGGTGACGTTAAGCGGGCAGATCGTCGGCAGCGGGCGGGTGGAGGCGGGAGCATCGGCGGACGCAGGAGTGATGGCGGGAGCGGCGAAAACTTCCTTCAGCGCGTGGGGGTCGACCCAGGCATTCCACTCCGCCGTCGGCGTGGTGTTGCCAGGGTAGTTAAAGGCACCGGTCATCAGGGCTATCTCGGCTCCAGCCGCGCCACCTCTAGCCGTGCCACCCCCTGCCTCGCTTTCCCAATTGCCGGCCAAAACCTCCGGCGCATGCCGCAACGCCCAGGCAAGGTTCGTAGCCGGACCAGCAATCAGAATGTGCGACGCCCCACGCCACGCATCCACCGCTGCCCGCGCACTCTCAGCTGCGCCTGTCACAACCCCCTTATCCAGAGGTAAATAATAACCTAAACCTTTTTCTCCGTGCGTTTCCGGAGTAGTCGTCAATGGAACCTTCAGTGGCGCCCGTGCCCCCGCCACCGCGGGCACCTCCGCCGCCCCAGCCAGCCGCAGAACCTCCGCGGAATTCACCGCCGCCTGCCGCACGGTCGTATTCCCCGCGCTGGTCGTGACCGCTAAATCAATCTCCCCGGCGGAATGCAGACCAGCCAGATAGATCAGCGCCAGACTGTCGTCAATCCCCGTATCTACATCCGCAACAACGCGCGGTTTTTCTGTTTTCGCCGAGTTTAAATCTTGACTCATCGAAGTCCGAAAATCTTTCATTATTGTTTAGTTAATAGGGTTTAAGTCTTATACAATGAAGCCTATGGCCCACGACAATGGAAGCTCGCTAGAAGCTTCAAATAATTACCCACGTGGCACCGCAGCTACTCACTCAAAAGAATCACTCTCTCCAAAAGCTGCGGCCCGTCGCGCAGATATCCTAGATGCCGCCCGCAAGGTGTTCACCACCGATGGTTACCACCACACTAAGCTGACGAAGATTGCGGAGGTGGCCGGCTGTTCTGTCGGCACCCTATACACGTATTTCGAGGACCGCCAGGACCTCCTCATGAACGTGCTAGCCAGCGTCGAGGAAGATCTGAACCCCACGCTCGACGATAGCTTGCTAAGTATTGATGACGCCCGCGCTACGGTGATCCACAGCAACCGTGAGTTCGTGCGCTTCTACGCGAACAACGCAGGGGCTATGAACCTGGTTGCGCAATCTTCCCAGTTCAGCCCGGAACTCGCGGATCGACAGATGCAGATCGCTAAGCAGATGGTTGGCCGCAACCGCCGGATGCTGGAGGCGATGATTGCTAAAAACATGATTCCGCCGCTGGAGGATGTGGAGTACACCGCTGCCGCTATTGCTGCGATGTTCACCCGCTTCTGCCATGCCACTTTTATTCAGGGCTTCTACGAGGTCACCGATGAAAACCGTGACGAGATTGTGGAGCGCACGATCAAGACTCTGAGCCTCATGACTTTCCGCATGGTCGGCATGGAGGACACGAAACCCGGGGAGCTATAAGGCAAACCCGGCGCCCCCTAGCCGGAATCCCCTAGCCGGCGCCGTCTCTAACGATAGCGGCGCAGCGGGCGGCTCCCCGATGCGTCCGGAATGTCCAGGTGCGCGTGCTCGTTGAAGCTCAGCAGCTGAGCTTTGCCCACACTCCGGACGCTAAACACGCTCACCGAAGCGGTGAAGATGTTATTGATCAGCCGCGTCCAATCGTCACCAATGAGCTCCGCCGCGCATATGGAGATCGGCCCGCCGGAGGTAACCACCACGACTGGTTGATCGCCTGCGGCAAGCGAGGTGGCGTCCGAAAAACCTTGCCTGACCTGCGCGGCGAAAGAGTCGAATGCCGGGGTGGAGCGCCACTCGCGCAGGGCCGCGTCGATGGCACGGCCGAGCAGGCGGTTGTGCTCCTTCATCCCCCGGGGGTTATCGCGCGCGGCTTCGTAGGCCCGGCGGATCTCCGCGAGCTTGTCGGGGTGAGCGCGGAAGTAGGGGGCCAGCACGTCGTCGGAGCTAAACTCGCGCCACTGCTCCACGCTGCGAATGGCCTGCGGTTCCAGGCCAGCAGCCTCCAGCTCCGCATGAACACCTTCGGCCGTGCTGAGCTGCCGAGCGAGCGGTCCGGACAGCACCACCGGCCGCGCTGCGCCCTCGCCTGCGGCGCTCTCCCGCGCTGCGCTCCCGCGAGCACCCCGGACTACCCCACCAATGCGCGCGGCCAAGCTGCGGCCGGTCGCCGCGGCCTGCTCGTGCCCGAGGGGTGTCAGGCGGTCGTAGGTTTCCTCCATCGCGCCGTCTGCGACATCGCTGGTGTGCAAGCCGCCAGAGTTCGCCTGCCCATGGCGAACCAGGTACAAAATCCCCATTTTCTAGAACTCCAAACTTTTTAAACCTCAGGCCAGTCTCCCTCACTTAGACCCAAATTTCCTTAGTTTTGCGATCCTTCATTTTTGCAGCCCGCCATCTGCTTATGATGCGAGTCACAACTCAATCCCATCATCCCTACTCAAATCCCGTACCCAACACCCGCTAAGGACCCTTGAATGAGTAAATACGACTACGCCGGGCTGACCGCCATCGTCACCGGCGGCACCCGAGGCATCGGGCACGCCACCGCACTACAGCTCGCAGCCAGTGGCGCGAACGTGGTCATCACCGGCCGCAAGCCAGAGACCGTCGTCCCTGCCGCCGAGGAACTGCAGGCAGCCGCCCGAGAGCAAAACCCGGACGCGGGTCGCGTGATCGGCATCGCCGCCCACGTTGCGGACCCGGAGGCAGCGAAGAAGGCCTGCACCCAAGCGGTCGAGGAATTCGGTCGTCTAGATGTACTCATCAACAACGCGGGCACGAACCCCGCCTTCGGCCCCGTGCACAAGCAGTCCGCGGAAATCATGACGAAGGTCTTCCAGATCAACACCATCGGGCCAGTCATCTGGACCAGTGCCGCCATCGAGGCAGGCCTCGGTAAGGCTGCCGGCACTTACACCGCTGACCGCGGCCCCGCCGGCGCGGTCGTGAACGTCTCCAGCATCGGCGCCCTGTCCATGGAGGACTACATCGGCGTGTACAACGCCTCCAAGGCCGCCCTGCTGCACCTGACCAAGCAGATGGCCCGCGAACTCGCTCCACGCATCCGCGTAAACAGCATCTCTCCCGGCGTGGTCCGCACCAAGCTCTCGGAAGCGCTGTGGAAGGAGAACGAAGACTCCACCTCCACCCTGATCCCCGCTGGCCGCATCGGCGAGCCAGAGGACATCGCCGATGCCATCGCATTCCTGGCGGCACCCACCAGCTCCTGGCTCACCGGTGAGAACCTCGTAGTCGACGGCGGAATGCTCGTGGGCAACAAGACCATCGACGTGACCACCCCCGGAAATTCCAGCGCTAAGGATAAGCCCGCTGGCGGACAATCTGGCGTCGAAAGGTAAAAACAGTGGATTTCCAGCACAGCGAACGGTCCTTGGAGTACCAAGGCAAGCTCACCGAATTCATGGACGAGTGCATCTACCCAGCCGAAGCCGTGTACGAGCAGCAGATGCGCGAATCCGGCGACCCGCACCACTTCCCCGCCATCCTCGACGAGCTGAAGGCCGAGGCGAAGAAGCGCGGCCTGTGGAACCTCTTCCACCCTCACCTCGGAGCTGGCGGAGCTGACAGCGCAGGCGGAGCCGACAGCAACCGCCCCGGCCTGACCAATGCCGAATACGCGCCCCTGGCGGAGATCATGGGCCGGTCCATGCACCTCGCACCAGAGGCCTGCAACTGCAACGCACCGGACACCGGAAACATGGAGGTCTTCGAACTCTACGGCACCGACGAGCACCGGGAGAAGTACCTGGAACCCCTGCTCAAAGGCGAAATCCGCTCCGCATTTGCAATGACGGAGCCGGGCGTGGCTTCCAGCGATGCCACCAACGTGCGCATGAGCATGGAACGCACCGACGGCGGCTACGTGCTCAACGGCCGCAAGTGGTTCACCTCCAACGGCATGCACCCGCACCTGAAGGTGATGATCGTGATGGGCAAGACCAGCCCGGATGCGGAGGTCCACCGCCAGCAGTCCATGCTCGCCGTCCCCGCGGACGCGCCTGGTGTGACGATCGTGCGCAACCTGCCGGTGTTCGGCTACCACGACCGCGAAGGCCACGCGGAGGTCCAATTCAAGGATGTCTTCGTGCCGGATAAGGACATCCTCGGCGGCGAGGGCATGGGCTTTAAGATCTCCCAGGATCGCCTGGGGCCGGGCCGCATCCACCACTGCATGCGCGCCATCGGAATGGCCGAGCGCGCCCTGGAGCTCATGTGCACCCGCGCTATGTCCCGCACCGCCTTCGGCAAGCCTTTGGCCAATCGCGACAACATCCGCGACCAGATCGCCCAGGCCCGCATCGACATCGAGCAGGCGCGCCTGCTGACCATGAAGGCCGCCTGGATGATGGACACGGTGGGAAACAAGGCCGCCCGCCAGGAGATCGCCGCCATCAAGGTGGCCGCCCCAGCGATGGCACTGCGGATCGTTGATCAGGCTATTCAGGTACACGGCGGGGAGGGTGTCACCGACGACACTCCCCTGGCCGCCATGTGGGCGGGCCTGCGCACCCTGCGCTTGGCCGACGGCCCGGATGAGGTGCACCGCATGACCATCGCCCGAGCAGAATTGAGGAAGTACCGTGACAAGTAACTCTAGCCCTTTTTCTGACGCCCACCTGGCCAGCTGGCTGCACGACGTAGCCGGACTGGAAGGCGGCGCGGACGGCATCTCCCTGCAGCGCATCGGCGCGGGGCAATCGAACCTGACGTACCTGGCCACGGATTCCCAGGGCAAGCGCGTGGTTGTGCGCCGTCCGCCATTGGGCACGCTGACCGCCAGCGCTCACGATGTGGTCCGCGAGGGCAAGATCATGGCAGCACTAGAGAACACGGATGTGCCGGTGCCAAAGATCTACGGCAGCTCGACGGACTGGGAGGAAAGCCGCCGTGCAAGCCGCGGTGAAGCTCACGGCGAAGGCAGCGAGCAGGTAGCCGACGTGCCGGTGATCGCCATGTCCGCCATCGACGGTGTGACCGTCAACTCCATGAAGGTTGCGGACAGCATTTCGCCCGAGGTGCGCGGCAAGATCGCCGACGGGCTGATCGACGCGATGGCGGCGATCCACAGCGTGGATCTGAAGTCGGTGGGTTTGGACGACTTGGCGTCCCACAAGCCCTACGCCCCACGGCAGCTACGGCGCTGGACGGGCCAGTGGGATAAGACGAAGACCCGCGAGCTGCCGGCGCTGGACGAACTGACGCAGCTGCTGGTGGCAAAGATCCCGGAGCAGGACGAGACCGTGCTGGTCCACGGTGACCTGCACATCGGCAACATCATTGCGGACCCGGATACCGGAAAGATCAACGCGGTGGTGGATTGGGAATTGACGACGCTCGGCGACCCGCTGTCGGACATCGGCTCCCTGATGGCGTATTGGCCGGTCAAGAATGGTCTGCAGCTGCCTGGCTTCGAGGCCGCGCTGGCCGACGGTTTCCCCAGCCCGGAGGCGCTGGCGGAGCGCTACCTGCAGAAGGCCGGGAAGGATTCCGACCGCGACCGGCAGGCACTGGCCTACTGGCACGTGTTGGGCCTGTGGAAGGTCGCCATCATCGTGGAGGGCGTGGTGCGCCGCGTTATGAATAACCCCTCCAACCAGGCCATTTCCGGCGCCCCGACGCAGGAGATGGTGGAGTGGATCGTTAACCAGGCGGCGGTTACGGCCCGCGAATACGGGCTGTAGCCGCAACACTCCCCTAGTCCACCATCAGGGACTCGTCATCGCTGGCCAACAACCGGCCAGCATTCTTGCCGAGCATGAGGGTGTAGATCTGCTCAATGTGGATCAGCACCGCCATCTTCGGTGGGTTGTGCCCCTTTTCCTCGGCGAACTTCACCGCCGCGTCCCACACCGGCCCTTCGTGGAACAGTTCTGCTGGACCGATAAACCGGTACCCGTCTAGCTCTGCCCAATCCACGACCGCCACAGCGGCCTTTGAACCGGCCCGTAGGTTTTCCAGGTGTTGCCGGCCAGTGTTTTCGTTATAGATCAACGTCTCGTCATCCCACACGCGCAAGCTGCGCTTCGGACCGATGTCCGGCAGTAGAGTCTCGCCGTCGGTCACAGTCGCCAGGTACGGCAGCTGTGCATCGATCATGTCTTTCATTTCTTGGGTTAGCTTCGCCATGAGCTCTTTCCTTTCTTCTCTCTGGCGTATTCCGCGCTACGCAGCCGCGTGCGCGGTGTGAAATTGGATACATCAGGCACCCTACACTAAAGTTCAATCCATTGTTATTGTAAAGTTCGTGTCATTGAACTTTTGGAGCTAGTTTTATGGATATTCACCCCAACGAACAACCAGCTCCAACTAGCAACAAGCTGTAAAGGACCTCTCCCCCAATGCAACCAATCGCGGTCTCGCAGCCGCGCATCGTCTACTTCTCCTCTGCCTCCGAAAACACCCGCCGATTCGTCGACAAGTTGGACATTCCCGCCCGCCGCATCCCCTTGCGGCGCAAGGAGCCGGAGCTCATCGTCGACGAGCCCTATGTGCTCATCACCCCAACCTATGGCGGAGGCGACCCGCGGAAGGCGGTGCCCAGGCAAGTCATCACCTTCCTCAACAATTCACATAACCGCTCTCTCATCAGGGGTGTGATCACCAGCGGAAACAGGAATTTCGGTACGGCATACTGCTGCGCTGGACCAACAATCGCCGCCAAGTGCCAGGTGCCGGAGCTCTATCGCTTTGAATTGCTCGGCACAGCCCGCGATGTTGCCCGTGTTCGGGAAGGCATCCGGGAGTTCTGGGATCGGACTGGCGGGGAGATGTGGCGTCCATAAGACAGAGCAATAAGACACAAGCAGAACGACACGATCGAGAACAATCAGAAAGGAAAAAATGAGCTACCTCACGCGCTCCCAAACCCCACCCCAATGGCCGCACGACCCCGCCCGGCCGCTACGGCCGGTGAATTGGAACCGGCTAGACGACCAGAAGGACCTGGAGATCTGGCAGCGGCTGACCAGCAACTTCTGGCTGCCAGAGAAAGTACCGCTGTCCAACGACCTGCCAACCTGGAACGCACTGACGGACGCAGAACGCGAGCTGACCACCAAGGTATTCACCGGGCTCACGCTGCTGGATACTGTGCAGGCGACCGTTGGTGAGATCAGCCAGATCCCGGATGCCCGCACCGAACACGAACAAGCGGTCTACGCAAACATCGCCTTTATGCAAGCCGTTCACGCGCGCAGCTACAGCAGTGTGTTCAGCACGATGTGCAGCAGCGAGGAAATCAACGCCGCCTATTCCTGGGCCATCGGTAACCCAGCCCTGCAGCGCCGAGCGACGGCAGTGATGCAGCACTACTACGGGGACGACCCACTCAAGCGGAAGGTCGCCGCCACGCTACTGTCTTCCCTGCTGCTATATGCCGGGTTCTACCTACCGCTGTGGTTTAGCTGCCGTGGCACGCTGATGAATACAGCCGACATGATCCGGTTGATCCTGCGTGACAAGGCCGTCCACGGGTACTACTCGGGATACAAATTCCAGCGAGGACTGGAGGCCCACCCGGAGCGCTCGGCGGAACTCGAGGAGTTCACATTCACACTAGTGGAGGAACTTCTGGAGTTAGAGAAGGAGTACTCCGGAGATCTGTACGGCGAAGCTTTAGCCGACGAGAAATCGCTGATCGACGGCGTGATGGCCTTCGTGCACTACAACGCGGATAAGGCGCTGATGAATCTGGGGTATCCACCGCAATACGAGGAAGAAGCGGCGAAAACGGAGCCGGAGATCATCGCCGCCCTGGCGCCGGATTCCAACGAAACACACGACTTCTTTAGCGGCTCCGGATCCTCCTACGTGATCGGGCGGGCGGAATCAACGGAGGAGGATGACTGGGATTTCTAGCGCCGCTAGGCCTTAGCTGCCACGGGCACGTTCTTCAGATCCTTGCGCAGGATCTTGCCCGTGCTGGACTTCGGGATCGCGTCGATGAACTCGACCATGCGGATCTTCTTGTACGGAGTCACGCGCTCGGCAACCCACTCCATGAGCGCCTCTGCGCTCACGGCCGGGTCGTTCGGGTCCACTCCCTGCTGCAGCACCAGGAATGCACGCGGCAGCTCTTCGCCATCCGATTCGCGCAGGTAACCGACCACGGCCGCGTCCGCAATGGCCTCGTGGGTCATCAGCAGCGCCTCTAGCTCGGCCGGGGCAACCTGATAACCCTTGTACTTGATCAGTTCCTTCATGCGGTCGACCACGTAGGCGTTGCCCAGGTGGTCTAGGTTCGCGATGTCGCCGGTGCGCAGCCATCCGTCAGGAGTGATGGTGTTGGCGGTGGCTGCCTCGTTGTTGAGGTAACCGAGCATGACCTGCGGGCCGCGCACCCACATTTCACCTTCGATGGAACGCTCGCCCTCGTTCGCGGGCGGGTGGATCTCCTCGAGGTCTTCTGTCGTGATGTCCACGATCTTCACCTCCGTGTTGGAGACCGGCAGGCCGACGGAATCCAGCGGCGTGACTCCGACGTCGCTGACGCTGGTCACGGGGCTGGTTTCGGTCATGCCGAAGCCCTGCAGGATGCGCACGCCCAGGCGACTGGCCACGGCGTCTGCAAGCTGTGCGTCCAGGGCCGCCGCACCGGAGAGCAGCGTCTCCAGGGTGCCGATGTCGAACTTGTCCACCAGCTGGTGCTTGGCCAGCGCCACGGCGATCGGCGGGGCGATGAAGCTGAACGTGATGCCGTGCTTCTGGTGCGCTGCCAGGAACTTCTCCAGGTCGAAGCTGGGCATGGTCACCAAGTGGGCGCGCACGTTCAGGCACGAGTTCAACAGGACATTCATGCCGTAGATGTGGAAGAACGGCAGCACGCACATCACCACGGAGTCGCGGTCCAGGCCGTTGGGGCCGAGCCGCACGCCGATCTGCAAGATGTTCGCCACAAGGTTGCGGTGGCTCAGGCGCACGCCCTTCGGCACGCCCGTGGTGCCCGACGAGTACGGCAGCACCGCCACGTGGGTCGCCGGGTCGATGCTAATCTCCGGCGCGGGGCGGCCCTCCCCCACGAGTGCCTTGAGGCCGGTTGCTTCGTCGGTGAGGTCGATGATGTTGCTCGGGTCGATCCCTGCTTCTTCTGCACCTTGGACGCCCGCTTCTCCCAGCAGCTTGGTCGTCAGCACATACGTTGCACCAGAGTCCTTGAGTTGCTTTGCCACGTCGTGGGCGTTCATCAGGGAGCCCAGAGTGGTGACGGTCGCCCCGGCGCGGAGAATGCCGTGGAAGGCGACCGCGAAGGCGAGGCTGTTCGGGCAGTGCAGCCCGACCACCGTGCCTGGCTTGACTCCGCGTTCGGCTAGTGCGCCCGCGAAGGCGTCAATAAGAGCCTTGAGTTCCCCGTACGTGGTTTGCGAGCCCGTGGCGTCGTCCGTGATGGCGATGCGACCGAGGTCTTCTTCGGCGATGTTGCCGAACAGTACGTCATAGATTGTGCTGTTCGGGATGTCGATTTCCTGCTGTGGGCTCTGGATCGGCATGGCTTCACTCCTTGTAACCGGGGCCTGTGTTTGCGAATGTAAGACAAACCTTAAGCGAGTGATGTGTATCACGTTGCCGAACGGGTATTTTCCTTTTAAAAATATTCGGATTCTTCCGGCATTCACCCCCGTGGCTTCTCAGTAGACTGCGGGGTATGCAGGATAATCGCGCTCACCTCAAGCCCCTCCCCGTCCCGCCGCTGGATGCCACGTTGCCCGCACTGCGCCATGCGGTCTCTGCCGTCGCGGATGCCGATACGCTGGCCGCCACGGAGCGAGCCATCGAGGACTTCCAGGCCAATCAGGGCTCCGCTCTGCAGTCCGCCCTGGAGGCCTTCGCCGCCGACCGCGACGCCGCGAACAGCAGCTGGTTGGCAGACCGCTGGCTCCGCGATTACCTGACCATTCGCACGCCACTGCAGACCACCTCTAACGTGGGCTTCCAGATCAACCTGCGCACGGAATCTACCGGGTTGGATCGTGCCGTGGACATCCTGCGCGCCCTGGCGCTGGTGCACCTGAAGCAGGCCGATGGTTCGATGCCGGAGGAGATCGACGGCCGAGGCAATCCGCTGGACGCCAACCAGTGGCGCTGCTTCAACGGCGCGCTGCGCATCCCCCGCCCGAACTGCGACGAAGTCACTTTCAGCGAGCTCGGCACCGCATCCCGCAGCATCGGCGTGATCGTAGACGGCCACGTGTTTGACCTGCGTATCACGGACGAACAGGGTCGCCTGGCTACTCGGAAGCAGCTGCGCGCCACCCTGGAGGCGCTGCACACTGGTTCTACGGCCGCCAGCACCGGCGAGACTGCCGCGCCCGCCCTGGACGCTCGCCTTTCCTACCTCGGCTCGAAGGAACTGGCCGAGCTCCCGCTCCCCGCAGAAACACAAACCACCCTGCGCGATCAACTTTTCGCACTGCACCTAATTGACGATGCGCAGGCCACCGAGGCCGACCTGCTGCGCGACCTCACCTTCGCCCCCGGCCACGCCTGGGTGTACAAGCCGCTGACGTATGAGATCAACCTGGCCAGCGACTTTGCGGCCATGCACGTGGAGCACTCGACGGTCGATGGAGCCACGCTCGTGGAGGCGGTGCGTCGGGTGCAGGAGGCTGTGGATAATGACGCCCCTACGGCCCCAAGCGCCGACGCGGATGCCAGCTCAACCGATGCCGCCCCGCTGGAGCTATCCCCGGTTGCACCTGCCGAAGGTGCCAACGCTGCGCCTGCCGCACCCACCGCACCAGCCGCCTCCATTCCCACCGGCGACGAATACGCCGTAGAAATCATCGAGGTGCCGAAGCTGTCGAAGGAGGAGCTGCCTTTCAAGTTCAGTGCCGATGCGATGAGCCAGCTGATTCTATCCATCGCTCAGCAGCTGACTTTCGGCCGCATCCGCGCGGTGTACGAGGCCGTGGATATGCGCGAGTACAAGGCCGGCCGCACGGAATGCCTGCGTGCCGTCACCCCGGAGGCCGTGGCCTTCGCCAAGCAGCTCGTCGCCGGCGAGCCGACCGTCGAGACCCTGCAGGCCGCCCTAAATGCGCACCGCAACTGGGTGATTGGCTGCAAGACTGGCCGTGGCATCGACCGCCACCTGTGGGCGCTATCTTTCACATCGGAGAAGCAGTCCGGCGCTCCGCTGGCGCTGCTGACGGATCCGGGCGTCCAAGTCGCCCGCACGGACTTCCTGTCCACCACGTCGATCGGCAGCGACGCGCACATCATCCGCTACGTTTTCGCCCCCACCATCCCCAATGGTTTCGGCGTGAACTACACGCCGAAGGCCACCAGCATCGAGTACTGCCTGACCTTCAACCGCGACAAGGCGGAGCAGCCGGAGCAGTTCCAGGCCAACCTCACCCGCGCAGCGGAGCTGCTGGCCGACTTCCTGCGCACGCTCTATCACAGCGGTAAACTAGCGCAGTGCCCTAGCTGTGATGTCCAGGGACGTTGTTCTGGCCCCCGCCCGTAATGACACCGTGCCGATTCAAGAAGTATCTGTCCAGACCGCTTGCCATTGAAGGCGAGCCTGTCAAGCTGTTTGTGTGTGGGGCTTTCGGGTAAGTGTTTTATAGGTAGTTTGTGAATCGTTCGGGATAGGCCACTGCCATCTGGTTTATGGCTTGTTTCCAGTTGGTGACCTTGCTGCCTTCGATGAGTCTTCCGCTGGTAGCCGTAGCTTTCTTGCCCTGTTTCGCGCGTTTGGCCGCGCGTTTATCCTCGATATTGCAGATCATCAACCACAGCGTCTTAATCGCAGAATCGTCATTGGTAAACTGCACACGGTTACGGGTGGCTTTACGCAGCTCGTTATTCATCGACTCAATCGAGTTTGTCGTATAGATAACCTTCCTGGCCATCGGCGGGAACTGCAGAAACGGCACGAAACGATCCCACGCATCCGTCCAGACCTTGACTGATTGGGGATATTTCTGGCCCAGTTCTGAGTCGGCGAATTCCTCCAGCGCTGCCTTGGCGGTTGTTTCATCCGGGGCGGTGTAGACCTTCTTCAACGACGCAGATACTGCCTTGCGATCACCGTAGGCTACCCACCGGTTTGCTGCCCGAATCAAATGCACCACACAGGTCTGGACCATCGAATCCGGCCACGTTGCTTCCACCGCTTCCGGCAGGCCTTTCAAACCATCGCAGCAGACAATAAACACGTCCTGGACTCCACGGCTTGCCAGGTTCGCGCACACATGAGCCCAGAAGGAGGCGCCTTCTTCTTTCGCCAACCAGATACCCAGGATGTGTTTGATACCGTCCATATCCACGCCGATAACCAAATAGGCGGACTTGTTGACTACGCGTCCACCGTCGCGGACTTTAATCCGCAGCGCGTCAAGAAATATTACTGGGTAAAACTCGTCTAGCTGCCGGTTTTGCCAGATCATGACCTCATCTAGCACCGCATCAGTTACCGCGGAAATCGTCTCGTGAGAGATATCAACTCTCATCGCTGTGGCCATATGATGCTGGATATCGCGCACTGTCATGCCACCGGCATACAAGCTAATGATCATGTCATCGACATCAGTCAACCGGCGTGAGCCTTTGGGCACCATGGTCGGCAAAAATGTGCCCTGGCGATCGCGTGGGACGGTGACATCGACCGGGCCGTAGTTCGAATCAACCTTTTTGACATACGAACCATTGCGGTAATTATCGCCACCACCAGCCGATTTGGCCTCCCGGTCGCCTTTGGAATAGCCCAAATGAGCATCCATTTCGGCTTCTAGCCCGCGGGTGACCGAGGCCTGCAAGAGCCCGCGCACCAAATCATTCGCGTCGGTCGCGGTGGTTCCCAGCTCGTCAATTAGCTTGGCTATCTCGGGGTTTGCCAGCAGTCTTTGCTCGATCGCTTTAATCTTCGCGGAATCTTCTGGATCTCGTTTCGCCACAGAATCCATTATGGTTTATCTCCTTCATGTAAGGGAAACCCCTCACACACAAACCATTAGACACTCTCTTGAAGGCATGTTAGAGTTTGGGGCATGTCGAGTCCCGAATCAGACAGGTCAGGGGTTGTCGGTCACACCGCCAGCCCCTTGAACCACTAGTTACGACGCCCACGATCTGTGTGGGCGTATGTCTGGCGTACCCGGGGCGCTGGCCGTGGTGACAAGAAGAACCATTTCTTGATCTCACACCTCGGAGTACTCGATGCCTTTTGCCCTCTACATGCTTGCCCTGGCGGTCTTCGTCATGGGCACTTCAGAATTCATGCTCGCGGGATTGCTCCCCGCGATCGCGACCGAACTTGACGTCTCGGTCGGCACTGCGGGCCTGCTGACCTCCGCATTCGCAGTCGGTATGGTCGTCGGCGCGCCAGTGATGGCGGCATTCGCTCGCCGTTGGCCACCGCGGCTCACATTGATCGTTTGCCTTCTCGTGTTCGCGGGAAGCCACGTCATCGGAGCGATGACACCAGTGTTCTCTCTCCTGCTCATCACCCGGGTGCTCAGCGCTCTCGCAAACGCAGGATTCCTCGCCGTAGCACTGAGCACGGCCACTACCCTCGTGCCAGCGAACCAGAAGGGGCGTGCACTGTCGATCCTGCTCTCCGGCACGACGATCGCAACCGTCGTGGGCGTCCCCGCCGGGGCACTGCTCGGCACAGCGCTGGGCTGGCGAACGACGTTCTGGGCGATCGCCATCCTCTGTATTCCCGCGGCCGTTGGAGTCATTCGTGGCGTCACGAACAATGTTGGTCGGAGCGAGACTAGCGCGACCTCACCAAGGCTCCGTGTCGAGCTCAGCCAGTTGGCGACGCCGCGGCTCATCCTGGCCATGGCACTCGGAGCGCTGATCAACGGAGGGACCTTTGCGGCATTCACCTTCCTGGCACCCATCGTGACCGAGACCGCGGGCTTGGCCGAAGCGTGGGTGTCCGTCGCGCTGGTGATGTTCGGCATCGGATCGTTCCTTGGCGTCACGATCGCAGGACGACTATCAGATCAACGACCTGGCCTCGTGCTCGCAGTCGGCGGACCGCTATTGCTGACAGGCTGGATCGTGTTGGCAGTGGTCGCATCTCATCCCGTTGCGCTTATCGTCCTCGTCCTCGTTCAGGGATTCCTGTCGTTCGGCGTCGGCAGTACTCTGATCACGCGTGTGCTGTATGCAGCATCGGGTGCGCCAACGATGGGCGGTTCGTACGCAACCGCAGCATTGAATATCGGAGCTGCAGCGGGGCCCGTGCTTGGTGCGCTCGGGCTCGCGACCGGGCTGGGGCTGCTCGCGCCGGTTTGGGTCGCTTCGGTGCTGACAGCGATCGCTCTCGTCATCATGCTTCTCACCAGACGCGCGCTTACGAAGACCGCGGCGGAGGCCAATTGATGACCCATCCGAACGCTCTTCTCACTCCTCGTGCCCGTCTCCGGTTAGCTCGGCTGATTGTCGAAGACGGCTATCCGGCCACGATCGCCGCAAAGATGGGGTCGTTTGCGGGAGAGGGCGAAATCCTACGCTAAGGCTTTGGCCAACGATATTCTCCGGTAAGATTGATGTGTTCCCAGGGGATAGGAGAAGTCGCTTGATATCTAGTATGACGTCTGTCGCACCTGCTTGATCGCGGCCGCGATAGCTAGATCGCGTTGCTCCTCTTCTCCATCCGCGTTCCAAGCTGCGGAAAGGCACCCATAAGCGTACGCCTGGTCGAGCAGGCGACGCGGATCGACGTCCAGCGCACGAGAGAATGCGTCCGCCATCTGTGCAATGCGTCTAGGATCGAGACAAAGGTCGTCTCTGTCAGCCGGATCGTAGAACATATTGGCGGCGCCAAAGCCCACTTCACCGACCAGACCGACGGGATCTATCACCAGCCAGCCGCGACTGGAGAACATGATGTTTTCATGATGCAGATCGCCATGTAGCCCACGCAGTTCCGAGGCATTGCTCATCATTTGATCGGCTATAATCGCCGCGTGGACGTAGTCAGTTTGACAACCTGCGTTTTGATCATCGCGCGCCCGCTGAAACAAAGCTGCAAAGCGATCCCGGATCGGGAGAAGGGCAGAAGGCAGGGGTTCCTCAGATGCGGCATACAGCTTCGCCATTAGTTCCGCTGCAATTTCGGTCGCCTGGTAGTCGCCGTGCTCGGCAACGATGTGAGAGAGCATTCGCTCCCCGGCATATTCGAGCAACATCAGATTGTTCTCACGACCGAGCAACCGGACTGCTCCCCTCCCATTGCGCCATACCAGATAGTCGGCCCCGCGCAGTTCATCAGCAATGTCTTCTATAGGTTTCAATCCCTTGACGATTGCAGGAGTCCCGTCTGGCAATGAAACTTTCCAAACGAGGCTGGAAAAGGTGTCCGCAATGAGAACAGGTTGCGAAACGTGCCAATGAGCAGGAAAAACAGGCGGCATGAACATCAACCCCAAGTCAGAGGGTCCAATCGCAGATAGAAGGCAAGGCGTTCGCGGTCGGGGGCTTCGATCCCCAATACATTGAATAGGACAGCGAAGGCGCGCTCTGCTTCATCTGGCGCTGCCCAGTTCTCTTCGGCGTTAGCAATCATGAGTGCCAAATCGGCATAGCGATCTGCTGTTCCGAGCCGCCCAAGGTCGATCAGACCCGTGCATTGAAGAGTTTTAGGGTCCACCATGAAGTTCGGCATGCAGGGATCACCATGGCAAACAACCATATCGGTGCGCTCTTGGTCGAGCCGCACCGGTAGCTCTCGTTCGACACGAGCCAAAAGATCGAGCTGCGGCGTACTCTTGTCCTCGTCCGGTAAGAAGTCGGGATTGACGGCATTGCGGGACACCACATCAACGGCGCGTCCGAACATTCGCGACAGCCTGCGCTCAAACGGACATTGATCAACCGATAGGCTGTGAACAGCGCCAAGTTGCTGCCCCATTGACGGCCACGCTTTGAGCAAATCCGCTCCAGACAGATCAGCCGCCGGTACTCCCGGAATTGCCGTTATCACCAAGCATGCACCCTCCTGTTCCTCC
The DNA here is from genome assembly GCF_039907245.1 of Corynebacterium sp. c24Ua_83. Lineage (NCBI taxonomy): Bacteria > Bacillati > Actinomycetota > Actinomycetes > Mycobacteriales > Corynebacteriaceae > Corynebacterium > Corynebacterium sp. c24Ua_83. Next base: position 130,436 of record NZ_JASBOI010000005.1, read on the forward strand.
TGCCAGTTGATCACCTCGGGGCAAGCCACACCTCGACCTTTGAGCCAAATGAGGCGGTCACGCTCTCCAGCGAGCTCACCGCGGCGGGAAGCAGGTGCGATTTTCGCGAAGGCATGCCCGTCACCACGTCGAAAAACAAAATCACCAGATTCTCCGCCTCTGACAGGCAACCAGTCAGAATGCGATTCACCAAAAAAAATATTAGTTCGATTCAATGGAGGTTCCTTCAGTTTTCTGATGAAGCGCGGAGGTGGCTCAACCTGCGAAAAGAAACGAGTTGCTACGTAAGTCCGAGAACATGCTTTCCATGGTCTCTGAGCTCGCCTTTGGGACCGACATATCGGTAGAGAGTGACGCGCTCGATGCCGAGTTCCTTGCAGAGATCGGAAACTGAAGTATCGCGCTGGGCCATGGCGGCTTGCGCGAGACGCACCTGAGCTTTGGTGAGCGCGAATTTTCGTCCGCCCTTGCGACCGCGCGCTCTCGCGGAGGCGAGACCCGCCATGGTGCGCTCTCGGATCAGATCCCGCTCGAACTCGGCCAAGGTGGCGAAGATTCCGAACACCATGCGACCGGACGCAGTCGTGGTGTCGATCTGAGCG
>NZ_JASBOI010000050.1:0-1286 GCF_039907245.1 Corynebacterium sp. c24Ua_83
ACCCGCCAAACCTGGTCGACCCCGCAAACAGTCAAGAACACTGAGTCGCTACCCGTTTGAGGTCAAGCTTCGCGCTGTTGAGCTCTTCCACGCTGGCTGGAGGCCAGCTGACATCGCTGTGGAATGCGAGCTGCGCTCAAAGATGAGTGTCTATTCCTGGGCACAACGCCACCGTGAAGAGGGAGAATGGGGTTTGATGTCGAAAAGAGAACGCAAAGAGCACACTTGCATGCCCACCCGAGCAGCACTTGAGAAATCATTAGCCGATGATCCTGCAGAACTGAAAAAGCAAATGGCTCAACTGCTCGTTGACAAGGCTGTTTTGGAAAAGGAGCTGGAACTTGTAAAAAAAGACGTCAGCGTCATCCCGGGTCAGCTCAGCAATAAGCACAAGGCTGAAGTGGTTGACGCGTTACGCGGTGAGTTTCCGTTATCTATGCTGCTTGCTGCTATTGATCTTGCGGCATCAAGCTTCTACTACCAACTCCAACAGCGATTTGCTCCGGATAAGCACGCGCATATCCGCGAAATGCTTCATGAGATCAGTTCTGAGTCGAATAACACCTACGGCTATCGCCGACTTTGGTGGGAACTACGCCATCGAGGGATCGTTATCAGTGAGAAGGTCGTCCGCCGTCTCATGCACGAAGAGGGAATTCACCCCTGGTTCCCGAAACGAAAGTGGCGTTACTCCAGCTATCAAGGGGAAATTTCTCCCGCACCACCTAACCTGGTGAACCGCAATTTTCATGCTGAGCATCCAAACCGGTTGTGGCTGACTGACATCAGTGTTTTCGCTACTAACCAAGGTCGCGTGTACCTGTCTGCCATCATCGACTGTTTTGACGGCAAGGTCGTGGCAGCAAAAACAAGTGTTCATCCCACCATGGAGTTAGCAGAAGAAACTTTGTACGCAGCAATCGCAACCGAAAAGCCGGCAATGGATGGATCCTTGGTGATTCACTCAGACCGCGGAGCACATTATCGAGGCAGCAGCTGGCGAAGCATGACCGAGAAGTTCGGAATACTTCGCTCTATGTCGAAGAAAGGCTGTAGCCCCGACAATGCAGCATGTGAGGGGTTCTTCGGCCGAATGAAAAACGAAATGTACTACGGCAGAACCTGGCAGAACCCCCAAGAGCTCGAAGAAGCAATCGCGACATACATCGAGTTCTACAACAATCACCGAATCAAGATCAGCCTCGATGGTTTGAGCATTACCGAATACCGAAAAGTCAATGTAGCGTGACATCGAAACTGTCTAAAAAAACGTCCGCATCCCCAAA
>NZ_JASBOI010000051.1:0-1265 GCF_039907245.1 Corynebacterium sp. c24Ua_83
GGGGCGGGCACACCGTTTGTTACTTCATGGGGCCTTTTCTGATTCCTATCGAGTGTTCGTACTCGGTTGGGATAGCGTTGTCGTAGAAGGCTGGTCGGCCTGTTTCCTGGTCGGCTTTGTTGTGGTCTTCTTCGACAAGATCGTTGACTTTGGCGAGTTGATCTTGTCCGAAATTGCACTGCCTGGCGATCTTTAATGGGTCGTCAGGCAGCTGCTTTTTCGAGTGCAGGTACCACTCGAGCATTCTGCGTTGGCGTTCCCCGGACCTGCCACGATGCGCGTCGGCGATGCGTTTGAGCTGGGCGTTGATGCCGCCTTCCAGACTGTTTGTCGTTGAAGCCCAGCGTTGAGGCTCAAGCGCATTCGGTGGTGGCTGCAGGTAGGTAAACAGCCATCCTTTCCGTGAGAGGTGTAGCAGGGAGTTGTATGCCTTGCGAACTCGCAGATGGGCCCATTCCCACTGGTTGTTGAGTGTGCGGCGCTCTTTTGGCACGGGCGTTTTCTCGTTGAGGAATGCTTTGAATACCTGTCCGAAGTCGTGCAGACGCAGCGTCCACTCCCGTGCCTGGTCGAGTGTGGTGATACGGGTCAGTTTCAACGCCAGGGCGTAGATGGCTTTGCCGGCGTCGGTGCGTGATCGTGATGTGGTGTAGCGGCGGATGACGCGTTGCGCATGGACGAGGCATCGTTGGATCATCGCGTTCGGCCAGCAGGCTTTAATCGCAGTAAGTGCGCCTTGTCCGCCGTCGAGGACGACGCAGAGCGGCTCAGCGATTTTGCGGAGTAGCTGCGTGTAGGCGTGGGCGGTTTCGTGTTTGGTCCAGTGCCATGCGATGACGTGGTCGTGGCTGGCTGCGACGAGCAAGCATCCGGCGGCGGTGTAGGTGCCGTCGATGAAGATCTGGTCGTAGACGCGCTGTGGGTCACCGTCGTTGGGGATGTCGATGAGCCAGAACGGTTTGAATCGGCGGTCAAGTGTCCAACGGCTTACCCCTTGTTGCTGAGCGAGTTCAGACAACGTTGCTGTGGAGGTGGCATAAGAGACGAAGGCTTTAAAGTCGCGGGCCTGCGTGCGGTCGGTGCGGGTTCGTGTCGTGGAACTGCAGCAGTTCGGGTCCTTGCATCGCCACCTGGTTGTGCCTTTAGAAGTGGTTCCGTTTTTCTTCATTTGCCCAGCGCATATCGGGCATCGTGGCCTGTTTTTACTCACCCGGAAAGCACACCAACCCCCGATTAGCACATGCGGGTGCCATTCCGGTGGATTG
>NZ_JASBOI010000052.1:0-996 GCF_039907245.1 Corynebacterium sp. c24Ua_83
CCGTCCGGATACTGCCAGATATCGGCGTCCAGGGAGATGTCCTGAAGCGCGGTGTCCGGAATTTCAGGTTTGTGTCTCTACAAAGACTAACTATCAGAAAAACTCATCGAGCATCAAATGAAACTGCAATTTATTCATATCAGGATTATCAATACCATATTTTTGAAAAAGCCGTTTCTGTAATGAAGGAGAAAACTCACCGAGGCAGTTCCATAGGATGGCAAGATCCTGGTATCGGTCTGCGATTCCGACTCGTCCAACATCAATACAACCTATTAATTTCCCCTCGTCAAAAATAAGGTTATCAAGTGAGAAATCACCATGAGTGACGACTGAATCCGGTGAGAATGGCAAAAGCTTATGCATTTCTTTCCAGACTTGTTCAACAGGCCAGCCATTACGCTCGTCATCAAAATCACTAGCATCAACCAAACCGTTATTCATTCGTGATTGCGCCTGAGCGAGACGAAATACGCGATCGCTGTTAAAAGGACAATTACAAACAGGAATCGAATGCAACCGGCGCAGGAACACTGCCAGCGCATCAACAATATTTTCACCTGAATCAGGATATTCTTCTAATACCTGGAATGCTGTTTTCCCGGGGATCGCAGTGGTGAGTAACCATGCATCATCAGGAGTACGGATAAAATGCTTGATGGTCGGAAGAGGCATAAATGCCGTCAGCCAGTTTAGTCTGACCATCTCATCTGTAACATCATTGGCAACGCTACCTTTGCCATGTTTCAGAAACAACTCTGGCGCATTGGGCTTCCCATACAATCGATAGATTGTCGCACCTGATTACCCGACATTATCGCGAGCCCATCTATACCCATATAAATCAGCATCCAGGTTGGAATTTAATCGCGGCCTCGAGCAAGACGTTTCCCGTTGAATATGGCTCATAACACCCCTTGTATTACTGTTTATGTAAGCAGACAGTTTTATTGTTCATGATGATATATTTTTATCTTGTGCAATATAACATGGGTT
>NZ_JASBOI010000053.1:0-888 GCF_039907245.1 Corynebacterium sp. c24Ua_83
AAGTCCTAGAGATGGTCCGTCTGGAGTCTTGCTCACGGCAACGTGCATACGAGGTAGTCGGAGAGCTCCTTGGCGTGTCCCATCACACGTTGCGCGCCTGGTACCGTGACAGCGTCGCTCATGAGCAGGCCGCTCCAACAGGTGGCGAAACCATGGAAGAAGAGCTCAAACGGCTACGCCGGGAAAACCGCGAGTTGAAGCGAGCCAACGGAATCCTCAAGACTGCCTCGGCTTTTTTCGCGGCGGAACTCGACCGACCCACGACCAGATGATCTCCTATATCGACGAGTACAAGGAGCAATTTGGGGTCGAGGCCATCTGCCGTGTTCTGAAACAAGCAGACCGTGGATTCATCACCTCCCGCGGCTACCGTAAAGCCACCACCCGCGCCCCGAGCGCCAGGGCCTTAAGCGATAGCCTGCTTATCCCAGAGATTCAGCGCGTCCATGCGGAAAACTTCTCGGTCTACGGCATCCGCAAGATGTGGCACGCCATGAACCGTGAGGGCTTTCATATCGGCCGCGACAAGACCGCACGCCTGATGAAACTTGCAGGTGTGTCTGGTCGACGACGTGGACGCACCCCGGTGACCACGATCAGCCCTAAAATGCCGGATCATCGTCCGGATCTTGTGCAGCGAAACTTCCGGGCAACAGCACCCGGGCGGCTGTGGGTCGCCGACATTACCTATGTTCGCACCCTGTCAGGATTCGCGTACACCGCGTTTGTCATTGACGTCTACAGCCGCAAAATAGTCGGTGTTGCCACCCGCTCTACGATGCGCACCGATGCGCTGCCGATGGAGGCACTGGAACATGCATTAACGACTGCCGGTCGAATCCACGGCGACCAGCTGATACACCACAGTGACCGGGGAAGTCAGTACGT
>NZ_JASBOI010000054.1:0-820 GCF_039907245.1 Corynebacterium sp. c24Ua_83
GGCACTGTTGCAAAGTTAGCGATGAGGCAGCCTTTTGTCTTATTCAAAGGCCTTACATTTCAAAAACTCTGCTTACCAGGCGCATTTCGCCCAGGGGATCACCATAATAAAATGCTGAGGCCTGGCCTTTGCGTAGTGCACGCATCACCTCAATACCTTTGATGGTGGCGTAAGCCGTCTTCATGGATTTAAATCCCAGCGTGGCGTTGATTATCCGTTTCAGTTTGCCATGATCGCATTCAATCACGTTGTTCCGGTACTTAATCTGTCGGTGTTCAACGTCAGACGGGCACCGGCCTTCGCGTTTGAGCAGAGCAAGCGCGCGACCATAGGCGGGCGCTTTATCCGTGTTGATGAATCGCGGGATCTGCCACTTCTTCACGTTGTTGAGGATTTTACCCAGAAACCGGTATGCAGCTTTGCTGTTACGACGGGAGGAGAGATAAAAATCGACAGTGCGGCCCCGGCTGTCGACGGCCCGGTACAGATACGCCCAGCGGCCATTGACCTTCACGTAGGTTTCATCCATGTGCCACGGGCAAAGATCGGAAGGGTTACGCCAGTACCAGCGCAGCCGTTTTTCCATTTCAGGCGCATAACGCTGAACCCAGCGGTAAATCGTGGAGTGATCGACATTCACTCCGCGTTCAGCCAGCATCTCCTGCAGCTCACGGTAACTGATGCCGTATTTGCAGTACCAGCGTACGGCCCACAGAATGATGTCACGCTGAAAATGCCGGCCTTTGAATGGGTTCATGTGCAGCTCCATCAGCAAAAGGGGATGATAAGTTTATCACCACCGACTATTTGCAACAGTGCC
>NZ_JASBOI010000055.1:0-676 GCF_039907245.1 Corynebacterium sp. c24Ua_83
TCAACGAACAGTCCGCCGCCATACCACCAGCAATCCCCGCACCGACGCAGGCAAAACCATCTACCGCCTAGCCCTGAAACTCACTCGCATCACAGACCTTGACCACGCAGCCGAATGGGTCACACACCTGCACGAATTCAACCACACCTACCGGGTGTGGATGAACGAGAAAACCACCATCCGCGACCCTGCCAGCGGTGCCTACAGCAGGGTCTACACCCACCAACGCGTCCGAGCGGCCTATCAGTCATTACTATCCCTGCACCGCAGGAACCTGTTGTTTACCTACCTGCAACCACCACCAACAACCATCAATCCTGACGGACTAGCAGCGACAACAAACAGTCTCGAAGGCGGCATCAACGCCCCAATAAAAGAACTGGCCCGCAGGCACCGCGGATTATCACTACCGCATCAACGCACAGTGATGGATTGGTGGCTGTACCTACATACAGAAGTCCCTGACGATCCGGTCAAGATCGCCAGGGACCAGCGATGGGGTCAAGACGCACTTTCCACAGCAACAAACTTGATCACCCACGACACCACAGCCACTACCAATGACATCGGTGCACCAGCAGAATACGACACCGCCATCGACACCAGCTACCAACACAACCTCGGCATCCAAAAAGGCTGGGTCAAATAACCACGACACACCCGGGAAAGACACACA
>NZ_JASBOI010000056.1:0-672 GCF_039907245.1 Corynebacterium sp. c24Ua_83
AGAAGGTCAGGAGTTCGATTCTCCTATGCTCCACAACTAAAAATGCAGGTCAGGACTTTGCCGGGAACACTCCTAGCAAAGCCCTGACTGTTTTGTTTCACACTGGTTTCACACGAGGATTCTTCTACGCCGCGTTCTTGCGTATGAGAGAGTCGATTTCAGTCCCCACTCGGTCTAGATCTGAGTCAAAAAGAGATCCGCGTAGGTGTCCAGCGTCATCTTGGCACTGGCGTGTCCCAGCATGCGCTGTACCGCTTTTACATTGGCTCCTGCTTGGATAGCGATGCTTGCTGCAGTGTGTCGGAGGTCGTGAATGGTGAGAAGCGGAAAGGTTGGCTCGTTTTTCGGATACGGTCTAGCGCTGGCACGTATTGGCGACGCCGAAAGTTTGACCCGCGCAGCATCTTTCCCCGGTGTGATTGAAAGACCCGATCTCCTGGTGCTTTGTTCTTCGTCAACTCTCGAAGCTCCGGTGCGAGAGAGCTCGGAAAAGGTACAGTACGCCGTTTGTGGTTCTTTGGAGTGCCGTCCTTGTACTTTCCACCATCGTGTTCATCCGTGCGGTGAATGTCGAAGCGGCGAGTATCGAAAATCAATGGAATCAACGCGCAAGGCGGTCATCTCGGCCCATCGAATGCCGGTATAAGCCAATACTCTGATGACGGTGGGGTA
>NZ_JASBOI010000057.1:0-417 GCF_039907245.1 Corynebacterium sp. c24Ua_83
CACCCAAACACACAACAAAAACGCCGCTACCATGACCTGGTTCATCCAATGGATCACCGGCACCCAACCACTGACACAGATTGCAGTTACACAAAACGTCTCAGCAAAAACACTGCAACGCCGCTTCCACTGGTGCTGGTGGATCATCCCCACACCCACCATCGATACTTTCCGTATCTACGACCAGATCTTCCTGGACGCAACCTACCTAAAGTCCGGCTGCCTCCTTATCGCTGCCAGCAAAACCCACGTCATCAACTGGACCTGGGCCAGACAAGAAACCACCGCCGCCTACACCGAACTACTACGCCCCATTGCCGCACCACTTGTCGCAGTGACAGACGGCGGACAAGGCGCCCAATCAGCCATCCACCACTGCTGGCCGACAACACGCATCCAACGCTGCCTCGTCCACGC
>NZ_JASBOI010000058.1:0-401 GCF_039907245.1 Corynebacterium sp. c24Ua_83
ACGGTCAAACAGGTCCATCACCGGTGACAGGTAGACCTTGCGGCCTGCAACCCTGAACTCGGTGACGTCGCTGACAAAGACGGTATTTGGCTGATCCGGGGTGAACTTGCGGTCAAGTTTGTTGTCAGCGATGTGGCTGATCGTCCCAGCATAGGAAACATAAGGTCTACGTTGGCGGATCTTGGCTCGAACGCCCATCTCACGCATGAGTTTGTAGACGAGTTTGTGGTTGACCACCCACCCCTGGTTACGCAGGTCAAGTAGCACTCGTCGGTAGCCGTAGCGATGCTTGTTACGTTCAAAACTTGCCCGGATCGCGTCTTTGAGCTCGGCGTGCTTATCTGGCTGGCCGAGTCGTTTCTGGTGGTAGAAGAACGTCGACCGTGGGATACCTGCTGCCT
>NZ_JASBOI010000059.1:0-378 GCF_039907245.1 Corynebacterium sp. c24Ua_83
ACCTTTGTTCCCGCAGGCAAGTTGTCAAACTTCTTCGTTTCACCCGCCTTCAGCTTGATCTGCGCCGGGTACTCTTCGCCCTCTAGCTTCGCACCCTCTTCGTCGGTCCACGTGAGATCAACGGTGAACTCAGCGTCTTCCGAGATCGGCAGGTTGTCCGGGTTAACAAGCTCCTTCGTGATTTCGAACGCACCCGTGGACTTCTTGGCAGTGTTATCGAGGTGCACTTCCACGTTGCGATCCTCTACAACCGTCAGAGTTGCGGTCTTGCCATCCTCAGAGATTTTAACATTATCAACGTCCTCTTCACCGGCGCGGAACTTAGGATCGCCGAAGGTAACCCCTTCCACGTCAGGGAACGTAGGTTCTGTCAGAGTC
>NZ_JASBOI010000006.1:0-105389 GCF_039907245.1 Corynebacterium sp. c24Ua_83
ACCTTTGTTCCCGCAGGAAGCTCCTTCGACCCCTTAACAAACTCACCGTTTGCAGAGACCTTTTGGTCATACTCGTCGTTGAAATCTTCGTTGCTAGATTCAATCTTTACGTGCACTGTGAACTCGGTGCCTTCCGGCACGAGCTCACTGCCCTCTACAATGTGCTTCTTAAGCGCGTAGCTGTTGCGATCTACGCCCTGAATGGTACCCGAACCGGTCTGAGTGAACTTAACTGTCTTCTCAAGGCCATTGCCGTTCACGTTTGCTGTGTTGCCGAAAGAGGTCCCGTTAGGGATGCTACCTTCCCCTTCGTAGTAGGTGTAGTAGTGGACCTGCCAGTTTTCCTTCGAGCTCCAACCGCCGGTGGGCTCTGGAATCGTGATCGTTGCGGACTTTCCGTCCTCACTCAAATTCACCTCAGCGTTCAGCGGATCGATATACTCCGCCACACCGCCACCGTTGAAACCGTTCAAAGAGAGACCTAGAGTCTCGTCTTCTTCATTCGAGAACTTGTGTGGACCGTCGAGCTTATCCTCAATCACCAGAGCTCCACTGTCGGGAAGATCAACGCTCTTCAAGTTAAGGAACCAGGATACCTTCCGAGTATCCCCGTCTACCGCATTCTCTACCCAGCCATCCTTTTCGGATTGCCCGAAGCTTTCGCGGGGACGCTCCTCCGTAACGAATCCGTTAGCATCTTCGGGAAGCTGAACTGCTGTAGTGATACCGTTTAAGGTGAAGTCGATTGTCTTTCCGTCGTAGCTTTCGGTCTGCGTGCTTTGCAGGCCAATGGTCACATGACCTTTAACCTGGTCCTTATTCGCAAATGCTTCATTGAAAGTACACGTGAGCTGTCCGCCACCGGTCGTGCACAATCCACCAGTGTTTCCATTCTCATCCACCAAGGGGAATTCGTCCTTATGAGCCTGTAGCGGCGCTGGGATCTCGACGGTGAAAGACTCACCATCATTCACCGTGCCGTTCGTAGCTTCCCAATCGAAGCTGAAATCAAACACAGTCCAAGGATAGAATTTCCCGTCCGGCGAAAGCTCCTTGCCATTACCTGCAACCAATTGCGGGTTAGAAATCTTGACATTGGAATTTTCTTGGGCGGAATTTTCTTGGGCGCTGGCCGCCGGGGCGCCCCCCAAGATCAACGCCACTATAGCCATAATGGCCAGCGAAATCTTCTGTAGCGCCCCCCTCTCCCTAAGAGGACTTAACTCGAAGCTCAAAACTCTCTTACCTTTCACTACTTTGCACAGCATGGCAGGGCGCCACACGCGCCTGAATGAACTTGCTGACAGATTAGAACCTTACGATTCGCTGCCGACATTTTCAACTGTTATACGGAAAATTTAACGTTGACTTCACCTACCAGATAGAACTGTATATTTGGCACCCAGCCTCAAGATTAGCTGGACGCCGCCCTTCGCCCTGTACGTTGAGAACAACCCGAGGTCACTGCAGCCTGAAGCCAGTACGCATCCGATCTTTAGAAAGTTCTCATTGTTCGACCCAATTCTTAACAGGTGAATCGGGAGCCATTTAGCTCTTCTTTGTGTTGTACCCCAAACACTATCGCGCCATCCCCACAGACCACCGCTAATCTTTCATGCACGCGCTCTAGACTGCCACACGCCCCATTAACAGCATCTACCAAATGTTATGCTAATGATGTAGAATCGTTACCGTTTCGTTGTAAATTAAATGGCTTTTCCGGGCGATAGAACTCCGGGAGACTGAGTTCTTGCACGTCCACGCTGAAAGAAGGATCGCGCATATGGAGACTAGGCACACTGACGACGATATATACGCAATCTATGGCGTCGAGGAGGTTCCCAAAGCCCGAACCTTAGTCGATATCCTTACGGTAACCGTACATAACCACCCCGATGCGACTGCATTGGAAGGAACAAACGAGACACTCACTTACCGCGAACTGGTCGACCGCATTAATAATGAAGTCAATCGTCTTGCTGAACTCGGAATCGGAAAGGGCGACAGAATCGGCATCCGCGTTCCTTCCGGAACGACGGATCTTTATATTGCAATCTTGTCGACAATCTGCGCTGGAGCAGCTTATGTACCCGTCGACTGGGACGATCCCGATAGTCGGGCAAATACCGTATGGGAGGAAGCACAGGTAGCGGCCGTATACGGCCAGAACCTGTCAATTGTCCAACATGGTCCACAACGTGAGCCGATCACCCCGTCTAGCCCCGAGCTAACGGACCACGCTTGGATTATTTTCACCTCGGGTTCGACTGGTAAGCCCAAGGGTGTTGCAGTATCACACCGGTCAGCTGCAGCACTGGTTGATGCTGAATCACGAATGTATCTCGTAGATCAACCCTTGGGACCCAGCGACCGGGTAATGGCAGGCTTGTCTGTTGCTTTCGACGCTTCCTGTGAAGAGATGTGGCTGGCGTGGCGATACGGAGCAACGCTCGTGGCCGCTCCCCGCGACATCGTCCGTTCCGCAGACGCACTCGGACAATGGATCACCGATCACCGGATCTCGGCTGTCTCAACAGTCCCTACCCTTGCGTCTTTCTGGACAACCGAATCTCTCAGCAACGTTCGACTGCTGATCTTTGGTGGAGAAGCGCTACCCAAAGAATTGATTAATCGATTAGCCACCCCGGGCCGAGAAGTATGGAACACTTACGGCCCCACTGAAACAACGATTATTTGTTCTGGCGAACTAGTCCAACCGCTCAGTGCCGACGAGCCGGTTCGAATCGGACGCGCAACACCCGGGTGGCAACTGGCCGTGGTCAATCCAGAAACCGAAGAACCAGTGCGCTGGGGCGAATCAGGTGAACTCGTAGTTGCCGGTGTCGGTCTCGGACGCTATCTCGACCCCAACAAGGACGCCGAAGCCTACGCACCGATCGCCTCCCTGAACTGGGATCGAGCCTACCGGACAGGTGACCTTGTCATCGCAGAGAAGGCCGGCTTGATCTTTGCTGGTCGTACGGATGACCAAATTAAGTTCGGTGGCCGCCGCATGGAGTTAGGAGAGATCGATCGCGCACTAGCCGGCACTCCTGGTGTGTCCGCGGCTGCTGCAGCCAAGCAGAAAACGCCCGCTGGCTCCGACGTTATCGTCGGGTACATAGTCGCTGAATCAGAAATCAACCTCTCGGAAGCACGTAGCTATCTTTCAAAAGTTCTTCCCGGCGGAATCGCACCTACATTGTGCGTGGTCGACGAGCTTCCAATGAAAACCTCTGGTAAGGTTGACCGTTCTGCCTTGCCATGGCCACTCCCCGACTCGGGCGAAACTACCGCCGCACTGCCAGAAGAGCTTCACTGGCTTGCCCACAAGTGGGCCGATCAACTCGGGCAAGTTCCTATGGAGCCGGATTCCAACTTCTTTGAACTCGGCGGATCGTCTGTCGCGATCGCGAAACTAGCCGTGGAACTACGCCACTTTCACCCTGCCCTCGATATCGGCAATCTGTACAAGAACCCCACGCTCTCGGAGATGGCAGCGTACATCGCCACGCTGAATGAAGCACAGGAGAAACGTCCCATCCCCAGAAAGATCCCGTGGTGGTCGGGAGTATTCCAATTCTTGGTGGTCTGTGCCATCTACGCTGTCAACGCTTTGCGTTACATCGTCGGATCGTTAATTGTGGTGTGGGCTCTGCGTTTTTTCTTCGATGCGGCATGGGTTCCGGAGATTCCACTCTGGCCACTACTGGCTAGCTGGCTCATACTATTCTCCACCGCAGGAAAAATGCTTCAAGCGACTATTGTAGTTCGCTTGCTAACGATGGGGGTACGCCCTGGTAAGCACTTGCGTGGAGGGTGGACTCACATGCGTGTGTGGGCGGCGGATCGTTTCCTCACTTACCTCAAACTCGAGTCGTTACTCGGAACACCAGGCGCACCCCTTCTCTATCGCTTATTTGGCTGCACGGTCGGTCGTGGTGTGGCCCTTGCGTCGATGCCTCCAGTAAGCGGATTGCTGTCCATCGGAGAAAACTCCTGCCTGGAACAAGAGGTGGACGTCAATGGTCACTGGATCGAAGGCGATACTTTCCATATCGGCAGGATCACAATCGGCGATCAAGTCCGTGTTGGCCTGCGAACATTCGTTGCGCCTGACGCCACAATTGGTGATGGTGCAGAAATCCTCCCCGGATCGTGCGTAACAGGTTCCGTTCCGAATGGTCAGCTCTATGGTGGTTCTCCATTGATCCACCGCGGTAAGGCCGATGAAACCTGGCCTGCTCAATCACCGACTGACTCCGCAGCCGCAGGCAAAGTTCACATTACGAATGGGGTACAGCTCAAGGCATTGTATCTGTCAGGTCAAGCCTGGATGACCCTACTGCCCATCATTTCGATCCTGCCGGGTACCGCGATGGTGCTTCCGCGTGTTATCACGCACTCTCACTATGAGGAAGTCTTCCCTATTTTGGCGGCATGGGTACCCGTGTTCACCCTGCTCACGGTAGTCACCTGGTTAGGGCTAGTTATTTTTTCGATACGGTTCTGCGCACTCTTCATTAAGCCAGGGTTCTTCCCACAGGAATCCGCCACCGGCTGGGCGGTCTGGCTAACACATACGCTTCTGCAGAAGACCTTGACCTCTACCTACTTCATGTACGCAGGATGGCTGACCCCAGCATTCCTGCGCTTGCTGGGGGCTCGAGTAGGCAATAGCACTGAGATTTCAACGGTTGAGACAATCCCCCACCTGACTTCCATCGGTAATCGTTGTTTCCTTGCCGACCACTCCCTCTGCGCCTCTGTGCGCTACCGATCTGGCTGGGTACATATCGGCACTACCGTCATCGGCGACGGCTCCTTCGTAGGAAACTCGGGCATCGTGGGAATCGATCACGATCTGCCCGAAGATTCTCTGATTGCAGTCCTCGCGTCTACACCCGAGCGCCCCGGCCGCGGAACCTCTTGGTTGGGCCGCACCACCCAGCAAATTCCACGCACTCACGTGGATGCCGACAAAAAACAAACTTTCAACCCGTCTAACTACCTGAAAGTCGCGCGAGCTCTAGTAGAGGCATTTCGCTTCCTACCTGTCCTGGCAGTAGCTTATTTGGATCTATTCATTGTGTGGGTGGGAACCATTATCTACATGCACTATGGACTCGGCTGGTCCGGATTGCGTGCAGTTGCTATGTGGGCAACCCCAATTGTCCTCCTTGCAGGCATTGCTGCCAGCATCTTGCCAATCATTGCAAAATGGCTACTCGTCGGCCGGTTCAAGCCTGGAGATCATACCCTGTACTCTTCCTTCGTATGGCGTGGCGAGCTAGTGGACAACTTCACGGAAATCCTCGCGGTTCCTTCACTTATCCGAATGTCTCTTGGTTCGCCCATGTTCAATTTATGGGCACGCTTGATGGGTTCTTCCATTGGACGCAGCGTTTGGTGTGAAACGTGGTGGCTTCCGGAGTTCGACCTCATTCGAGTTGAAGATCGAGCTACGATCAACCGCGGTACTGTCCTACAGACACACCTGTTTCATGACCGCGTGATGGCTCTAGAACCCGTAGTTGCTGAATCGGGCTCCACACTCGGACCGAATAGTTTTATGCTCCCCGGCTCTTCGCTCGGAGAACGAACGACGGTTCTTCCTGGGTCTCTCGTCCTGCGGCAGGATGGAATTCCCGCTGACTCGGTCTGGACCGGCAATCCTGTCGCCTTTGTTAATGATCCAAAGCTCACAGCCGAATCAACCCCCAAGAATTAAGCCCGAAAGGTAAGCCCATGGATTCATCCGCCACACCCGAAGACCCCAAAGCAGCACGGCCGACCCCCGGCCCAGCGGCCATCCGTCCAATTTGGGACGGCGAAAAGGCTGCCCCTCCGCCGGTTTACACCCCGCCCCCCGAACCAACGGCACCCAAATGGAGCAAGGATCTAGCGTTCGGCCCAGCACGCAATCCAAAGCGGATCACAGGTCTGGACGCTGCCCGTGGCTGTGCACTGCTAGGGATGGTCGCAGTGCACATCCTTCCTGCAGCTAATAGCTACACGGGGCGACCGACCTTTGTTTGGGGAATTTTCGCCGGGCACTCGGCTGCGCTATTCGCGGTCCTTGCCGGCATCACCGTAGCCCTAGTGACGGGTTCCAACAACCCGTACAAAGGTCAGAAGATGCGCCGCAGCCGGGTCTCACTGGCAGCTCGCGCTGCGGTTATCCTTCTACTCGGTCTTGCCTTAGACGAACTACACCTACCCGTGTACAATATTCTGCCCTACTACGGGTTGATGTTTTTCCTCGCCATTCCACTAACTGCTGCACGTATCCGCACACTACTGGCTGTGGCAGCCGGGTTTGCAACTTTAGGGCCGATCCTGGTGTTTTTCACCAACTCTCGACTCCATTACACCACTACATTCAACCCCAATTTCAGCTCGCTGTTTTCTCTACCAGGTGACACGTTGATCACTTTGCTGGTAGGTGGCACCTATCCGCTTGTGACGTGGATGAGCTACCTATGCCTCGGGCTAGCTATTGGACGGCTGAACCTCCGCTGGTTACTTACCCAAGTCCGGCTCATCCTGGTCGGTGCTGGCCTCGCCTTTGTTGGGTCCTTCTTCTCAACGTTTCTCATCGATTATCTCGGTGGGTTTACAAACCTGTACTACTACACTGATGGGTACGATGCCGAGGACATCATTAACGTCATGGATTACGGACCGGAGGGGCACCTGCCTACCAACACCTGGTGGTGGCTGGCCGTTAATGGACCGCACACGGATACTACGTTTGACCTGCTCACCTCTGCGGGGTTGGCAATGTTTGTCATCGGCGCATTCCTCGTGGTCAGCCGTATGCTGAGCCACCTCCTCTTACCCCTTATTGCAGCTGGCTCAATGACATTGACGTTGTACACGGCCCATCTACTAACCTTCGTAGTCACTGGAGATTCCATCAGCAACTTCCCTGTGGGTTGGTTCTTCGCTCAGGTTTTGTTCGCGCTACTCTTCGCTAGCGCATGGCAACTGGCACGGGGAACCGGACCACTCGAATCTTTGGTTTCCCGTTTCTGCCGACGAATCAGCTACGTGTTCGTACCTAAACCACCAGAACCGGTTCAGGTGGAAACAAGGTAAGCTTCATAGCCGTTACAAGGCAGAAAGATGCCAATTGTGTCGAGCGACAGACTTCCTCAGGACTGAAGGAGCACTTTCCGTGAACATCACTCCTACGCGGTTTTCTCTAGGAAACAGCCTACGCCTAGCTGCGTTAGGCGTTTCAATTCTGTTGATGAGCGCAGCGTGCGCTGGAATTGAGACTGAGGGATTTTCGTCTATACCGACCACAAAGTCTTTGCCTGAGAAGACTAAGGAGTCAACAGACCTCGACGATATCTCCAAGGACCCTGGCTCTACCGATGAGAACGAGGATTCGGAAGGTCTGACAGAAGAACTACCAGAGTTTCTCTATCCAGACGGCACCAAGGTAGCTCTCACTGCACCCGGAACGGTTCTTCGGTTCGGCGAATCTGCTACTGTGGCCACCTCCGACTCCGAGGGGCGTTTGCTGATCTGGAAAATTAACGCTCACGATGGTGTACGGATTCCGGCTGGGCGGATAGAACTCCTTGAGCCTGAAAAGGCAACTAACATCAGCCATTTCAATTGCTATGCCTACGACATAGCATTCTTAGGTGCAGTCTCCAAATACACAGAAGATCCGATGGTAATCCACGGGCTACCGGATATTAACAACGCAGCTGTTACGCCACCTAAAATGATCGCTTCCAGCCGTGACGGCAAGGCCTCACGACGGCTAGTGGGTGGTTCCGATAACGCCTGCGGGATCCCGCTCAACTCTAGATTGCCAACTAAACAAAGCTCGCTAGTCAGAAATTTCTCCTATGCCCGGGGTACGGTGGGCGCAGTGGAACACGGATCTGAAACGGCAGAATCGTCGCATACTGTCAGTTTCTATTTCGACGAAGAGGTTCCCACAGTACCCGAGGGACGCAAAAAGCCGGCACCAATCATATGGAGATAGTTCCACAACGAGAATGGAGTGTGAAGCCTCACCAGAACGTGAGCAATCTACCGTTTGAGGAGCACGAGGTTCAAAAACCGAAATAACTCTTAGTAACAGAATGCACTTTCAATGAAAGATACCAAGCCCCACCCCTAGCCCCCATAGCCACGACAACCCAAAAACAACGCAGATATCGGTTCGCCCACGAAGCCACAACTCATCTCTCGATCAAGTTGCGCTTCAGGACAACTGCGGAAGCAGGGGGATTTGAACCCCCGGATGGTCTCCCATCGCTGGTTTTCAAGACCAGTGCATTCGGCCGCTCTGCCATACTTCCAATGCGGCTAGTACCGCTCAAAACATTTTACACGCCACCACTAATCCTCCAACTTCCGCTCCGCCTTTCACCGACCCACCGAAAGCTCACTCCCCCACCGCGCACTCCATTCCCAGCCGCACAATGATTCATTAGGGTGGAGACCATGAGCATCACCACAAACGCAATCATCCAGACCGATACCGAAAACCCCAGCTCCCTGGCCTGGCAAACCACCAGCATCGCCGACCCCCAACCCGGCGAAGCCCTGGTGCGCATCCACTACGCGGGCGTCAATAGAGCAGACACCCTACAAGCCCAAGGCCACTATCCCCCACCCCGCGGCACCACCGACATCATCGGGCTCGAAGCCGCAGGCGTGATCGAAGCCCCCAACGGAGCCACCCGCCCCGACGGCTCCCCCTGGCACCCGGGCGACGAAGTCGCAGTGCTGCTCTCCGGGGGCGGGTACAGCGAATACGCCACCGTACCCGAAGGCCAGCTCCTCCCCATCCCCGCCGGATACAGCCTCGCCGAAGCCGCCAGCGTGGTGGAAGTCGCCTGCACCGTCTGGTCCAACATTATGATGACCGCCCGCCTGCGCGAAGGCGATACCATCCTGTTCCACGGCGGCGGCGGAGGCATCGGCATCTTCGGCATCCAACTAGCCAGAGCCCTCGGCGCCACCGTGGCCGCCACCGTCGGCTCCGAGGAGAAGCTGCACGTATGCCGCCGCTACGGTGCGGACATCCTCATTAACTATAAGGAAGAAGATTTCGCCGACACCCTGGCCGAACACGGCGGGGCGGACGTGATCCTGGACATCATCGGCGCCAAATACCTCGACCGCAACATCAAGGCCCTGGCCCCCGACGGCCACATCGTCATCATCGGCATGCAAGGCGGTGTGAAGGGCGAACTGAACATCGCCAAGCTACTCAGCAAGCGTGGAAACATCAGCGCTACCGGCCTGCGCTACCGCGACAGCCAAGACAAGGCACGCATCGTCGCCGAAACCCTTCGCAATGTCTGGCCGCTGCTGGAAAGCGGGACAATCACTCACCACATCGACCGGATCATGCCCATCGCCGAAGCCGCCGCCGCCCACAGAGCACTGCTGGCTGGGGAAGTCACCGGCAAGATCGTGCTCGAGCTGCCGCAGAGCTAGGCGCGGCGGGCCGAGCTCGCGGCCCGGCGCCATGCAAGCGATCGCGGCGGGCGCAACCTTAGGCGCGCGGCTTGGTGAGCCGCCTGCTCCCGCGGGCCCCGCGCCGCCGCGGCCACCCGCCCGTCTGCACCAACACCAGCGCCGCCAGCACCAGCAGCAGGCCAACCCACTGCACCACGCTCAGCCGCTCGCCGACGAACACCACTCCCAGGAACGTCGCCGTCACCGGGCTCAACACGCCCAGAATCGCCACCTGCACCACGTCCAACTTGGCCAGGCCGTTGAACCAGATGCCATACGCAATCAGGGCACCGAAGATCGTCAGGTACGCATAGCCCAACACATTCTGGCCGGTAAGGTGGTCAGGCAGCCCCTCCATCACCAGCAGCAACGGAACCAGGAACAACCCGCCGAAAGTCAGCTGCCAGCCCGTCACCGCCAGCTGTGGCACATCGTCCGGCTTACCCCACTTCTTCGCCAGAATCGCCCCCAGCCCCATGCACACACTGGCGCCTAAGCCCGCGAGGATGCCGCCGGTATTCAGAGCTGCGGCGGGCGTCAATACCAAGCAAGCCACACCCACCACAGCGACGAGCGCGCCGATCACCTGATACGGCTGAATGCGCGTGCCCAACAGCGCCGGGCTCAGGGCGATCACCCACAGGGGCGCCGTGTTCGTCACAATCGCCGCCACGCCGCCCGGCAGCAGGTACGCCGCCGCGAACAGCAGAGCAAAGAAGCCGCCGATGTTCACAACCCCCAGCACCGCGGACTTCCACCACCACTGCCCGCGCGGCAGCCTGCGGAACCACAGCAGCAGCATCAAACCCGCAGGTAGTGCACGCAGCACACCCGCCAGAAGCGGCCGCCCAGGAGGCAGCATGTTCGTGGTGACGATGTACGTCGTTCCCCAAATTATCGGTGTAAGCGCAGCAATCAGTCGAAGCACACGGCCACGCTATCGTAATCACTACACGCGGTGCTAGCTGGTTCTATCGCTACCTAACGGATGCCACAACCCGCAATAGCTGGTCTACATCATGCTTAGTGTTATAAGGGGCGAACCCAACAGAAACTGCACCGGCACAATCCCGCATTTTCGGGGAAGATTCTGACGTGACCTTGAGACCGTGTCGGCCACGGGCGCTACTCCTTCCCTCTTCGAAGACCCCCATAAGCTCTAGCAGCTGCGACTGCCCAGGCCGAACCACACCAGCAACCACGCCGTTGACCAGCAGGCGCTGTATAACCACATCCGCAGGAACGCCATCGACCAGGAAACTTACGCGCGGCAGGCGCTCTACGGAAGTGAACTCCTGCAGTATATCTCCATCTTCTCCAATTACGTATACTGTGCCAAGGCTTCGCAAACCCTCTACCAGACGTGTTGTCAATGAATTCAGATAGTCAGCGGTATAGGAAATTGCCGTCATCAATCGCGATCGGCGATCACCCCAAGCAAAGTCATCCAGGCGGGTCAAGTGGTCAACAGTTTCAGCAACGCCTCCAAGCAATCCCTCTGATACACCCACCAAAGCCGCTGCGTGTCCGGAGGGGAACACTGCCTGACGCACGTCTTCATCTTTGAAGATCAATGCCCCCACCGTCGGACCACCAAGACTCGCTATATCCAAGGCCAGCACATCCGCGTCCATCCGCTCCACATCCACCAGACGATAAGGCGCAAATGAATCCACGTCTACCACCAGCATCGCCTTAGACTTTTGGCGCACGCAATCAGCAATCTCCCGCACATCCGTCACTGATCCTAGGTAACGGTTTGCGGCCGAAACTGCAACCACCGTAGTTTCCTGCCCCACTAAATTCGAGAATTGCCAAGCCGGTAACACGCCACTGGAAAGATCTGGCTCCGCCCAACGCACCCTTGCGCCGAAAAGGTCCGCTGCACGTTCCCACGGCAACACATTCGCCGGATCATCAATCCGCGAGAGCACAACCTCCTGTCCGAGACATAAGCGACGCGAAAGCGCGAGCGCTAAATCACCCAACAGCGCGTGGCGCGAGGCTCCTAGAACGACATTCTCAGGCTGCGCACCTGCTAAATCCGCGATTGCAATGCGTGCAGAATCAGCAAATGCCTCACCAATGCGACGGCCTGGTCGCTGCACACCAGAATGCGCGTTCACCATCGACGCTGGTTGCTCAACTAAGGGCGCTGCGCGGAAACTTCGTGCCACCGCCGAAGAAACCCGCTCTGGCACCAGTGGTAAGTCCTGTGCATTTAAGTATGTCCAACCATCCGACAGCGATGCATACGCCCCCCTGACTCTCGGCACATCGAACACTGGGTTTCTCCTTATTAATTAGACTAATTGACACTTTTCCTGCGCATCACACAACTCTACGCGACGCCCAAAACCCAACTCACCATAATACGGCTCCCCAGAAAAAGTAGCCGGAAATCACCTCAACCGATACTAGCCCCCCAATCCCGACAGGCAGCACCGAACCCGGCCACGGCTGCGGACCGGTGCCTCGCGCCGCGGGGAACTGCCGCCGCTAACTGCCACCAGCCCAGCCACCAAAGCAGAAGCGGGACTCGCCGGGAATAGGAGGTGTGGGCGTCACAAAGTAAAATAGACTGCCTCAAAGCAACAGCAACCAAAGCGCGAAGCAGTAAGAAGCAGGACCACATGTCACAAAAAATGCCAGAGGCCGCGGATCTACAGCGGATCACCGCCGCGGCAGACGGCGACATCCCAGCTAGCAACTCCCAAACCTTCGGTGCGGCGTGGGCCGACCTGAAGAAGGGGCTTGCGCAGCGCGAACTATGGCTCGCACTCGGCTGGCAGGACATCAAACAACGCTACCGGCGCAGTACCCTCGGGCCCCTATGGATCACCATCGCCACCGGCGTGATGGCCCTGGCCCTCGGCCTGCTGTACAGCCTGCTGTTCCAGCAAGACCTCGCCAGCTTCCTGCCGCACGTCGCCGTCGGCCTGATCTTGTGGGGCTTCATTTCGGGCTGCATCAAGGACGGCTCCGAGGTGTTCATCGCCAACGAAGGGCTGATCAAACAGCTGCCTTCCGCCCTGTCGGTGCACGTGTACCGCCTGGTGTGGAAGCAATTCCTCTTCCTGCTGCACAACCTCGTGATCTGGCTCGTGCTGCTGGCCGTGTTCCGCCCATCGCTCGGGTGGGAAGTGCTGCTCGTCGTGCCCGCCATGGCCCTGATGATCGCCAACGGCATCTGGGTGACCATGTTCTTCGGCATCATCGCCACCCGATTCCGCGACGTAGCCCCGCTGCTGGATTCGCTGGTCCAACTGGCCTTTTATATGACGCCCATCGTCTGGACCACCAAAACCCTCCGCGACCAAGGCGGGGCAGTGGCCGAGCGCGCAAAGATTGCGGAGATCAACCCGCTATACCACTACCTGGAGATCGTCCGCGGGCCGATGATCGGCGAGCCAGTCCCCGCCTACCACTGGGGCATCGTGGGCGTGCTGACCGTGCTGGGGCTTGCGCTGGCCCTGCTAGTGATGCGCCGCTGGCGCTTCCGCGTGAGCTACTGGGTTTAGGAGATGACATGGTTTCGATTGACACTTACGACGCTTGCGTAGACTTCCCCATCTTCGATGCGAAGACCCGCTCCATGAAGCAGACATTCCTGGGGGCCGCCGGCGGCGCGATCGGCAGGAACTCGTCGAATACGGTGATGGTGGAGGCGCTTAAGGGCGTCAATCTGCATCTACAAGACGGCGACCGGATCGGCCTGGTCGGGCACAACGGCGCCGGCAAATCCACCCTGCTGCGCCTGCTCAGTGGGATTTACGAGCCGACGCGCGGGTCCGCGATTGTGCGCGGGCGCGTGGCACCCGTGTTCGACCTGGGTGTGGGCATGGATCCGGAGATCTCCGGGTACGAAAACATCATGATCCGCGGGCTTTTCCTGGGGCAGACGCGCAAGGCAATGCGGCGGAAGATGGACGACATTGCGGAGTTCAGCGAGCTCGGGGAATACCTGGATATGCCGCTGCGCACATACTCGACGGGCATGCGGATCCGGTTGGCTTTGGGGGTTGTGACCAGCATCGACCCGGAGATTCTGCTGCTGGACGAAGGCATCGGCGCCGTGGATGCGGCGTTCATGGCTAAGGCGCGCGGGCGGCTGGTGGAGATGGTTGAGCGCAGCGGCATCCTGGTTTTCGCCTCGCACAGCAACGAATTCCTGGCGCAGCTGTGTGACAGTGCGCTGTGGATCGACCACGGAGAGATCCGGAAGGTCGGGCGCGTGGATGATGTGGTTGAGGCGTACGAGGGGCCGGAGGCCGGCGAGCACGTCCGCCGGGTGCTGAAGGACCTGGGCCGGGGTTAGCGCTGGTTGGGTGCTGAAGGATCTGGGCCGGGGTTAGTTTTGCCGTTAGTTTGCTGAAGTTTGCTGAAGTTTGCTGAGCCGCTGGGGGTTAGCGCTGAAGGTTAGCGCTGGCGGGGGTGGGCGCCTGCTGGCCTCGCCCGGCAGCTGGCAGCTGGGGTCGCCCGGCGGCTGGCAGCTTCGCCCCACCAGCCCCACTTTCCCACCAGTCCTATCTGTCCCACCAGCCCCTAGCGCCCCACTTATTCCATAAACCACCCTGAAGCCCGTCCTGGCGAGTGGCTAAATGTCGGAAAAGTTGCAGTTCAAGACGCTAAATGTCGGAAAAGTTGCAAAACGTAAATCCTCGTCGTCCGCACCCAGCTCGAAAAACTCGCTGACCTGCACCTTTGCCTAAGTGGAAATGTCCCCCAACAACAAATTGCAACTTTTCCGACATTTTCCCATCCAGTAGTTGCTCTTGAGGTCACCAGCCCACTCACCCAGCACTCACACCAATAACAACGCCCCCAGTGGCCCCAATACTTACTTTCACGCATTCAGCGCCAGCGCGCCGCCCGCCACCAGCATCACACCCACGCCCGGCGCCAGCATCACACCCACGCCCAGCGCCAGCATCACACCCACGCCCAGCGCCAGCATCACACCCACGCCCGCCACCAGCATCACACCCACGCCCGGCGCCAGCATCACATCCACGCCCGCCACCAGCATCACATCCACGCCCGCAGGCAAGCCGCCCGTACACCATCGGGGAGATTCCCGCATCTCGAATTTTTGTGCTTGTGGATAAATCGCCTACCTGCAAAGAGTTATTCACAAGCCCGAGCCACCCATATCCCGCCAAGCTCGTTCAAATGCAAGAATGACCGCCAGCCCGGATGCGTTGCCGAATCTCTCTATCTCCAACACATCTCTTAAAGGCTACGCAGACCAGGGGAAACAGGGGGTTCGAAAGTGAAACAGTCCAAGGCGTGCAAAACAACAGATCAAGCCGCGCAGCAACTGAACAACAGCGATACTCGCGGCAGCGCACACACCAGCACTGCAACCAGCGCAAGCAATGGAAAATCAAGAGCCAAATCCACAACCACTCGGCGGGCGCGTGCGGTTACATTTCCCCAGGTGCCCCCTCGCAGGAAAGCCAAGCTGCTTCTCGACGTTCACACGATGAACCCCTCGGAGGCACGAAAAATGCAGCGACTCGCAGCGAGGGGCGAAGCGGTCAGACTTGCACCAGGAGTTTACATTCCTGCAGGTCAGTGGCGTGAGTTTGAACAGGACCCCGAAGCAGAAGCAATTAAAGCCCGAGCCAGAATCGCCGCCGAATATATCCGCAGTGGTCCGGCCGTCGTGGCGGGCAAATCGGCAGCCTTCCTCCACGGCCTGCCCCTCGAGAAGTTTGGGCCGCCGGAGACGGTGGAGTTGGCGTCACCAAAAAGAACGCTAATGGGAAGAAACGGCAGGTCAGAGCGCTACCTCGCGGCGCCGGGGCAGGGCCAGCGCGCTGTGCTGATCCCCACAGAGTTCGGCGAAATCTGGACCAGCGGACTGCTGGATACGTGCCATGACCTGGGGCTTCGGCACTCGCTGGACGATGCCGTCATCGCCACGGAGGCCGCGCTGCACACAAAGAAAATCACGTGGCATGAGTGGCGCACGTGGCGCGCGTGGCAGGACGGACTGCGCGACCCAGCCGCCACCCCAGCAACCGCGCCCATCCGCCACGGCGCCCAGCGCGCCCGCACGGCCGCGCGCCTCATCACCCGCCACTCCGAAAGCCCGCGCGAATCGCAGCTGAAAATCCGCTTCTGGGAACACGGCCTGCCCGCACCATTTCAGCAGGTCAACATACTCAACGAGGGCGGCTGGACCATCGGGCGCGTGGACATGTTCTTCGACGTCGGCCTCGCCGTCGAATACGACGGCCGCGAGAAATACGGCTCCACCACACCGGCCATCGAGCGCGCCCTGCTCAAGGAACGTCAACGCGAAAACGACATCCAAGCCCGCGGAATCACGCTGCTGCGCGTCACGGCGGAAACGTACCTCTCCGGCCGCGCAATCGAGCAGGTCATCGAGCATTTCCACACCCTCGCCGCACGCCCGACCCGCCCACCGTGCACCCTCTGGAGCGGCGGCGCGCTCGCCTGGTCGTAGCCCTTTTTGTTCTTTTTTATTGACGCCACCTCGCCCCCGTCGCCTTCACCTCCAGCTTCGCGAACCATCCGCCCCGCCCCGGCGCGTGTGACACGTGCGCGCCGGACAAGTGGAGCAGCGCACCCGACACAAACTAGAGATAAAAAGAGAATTAAAGAACCCCGCCAGTTGGAGCGCCCAAAGCGTTAGACTCGGTCTCGGACGCGCAGGCGTGACTGAAAGCACAGTGCATACTGCACGTGAGCGCAACCACGCCCTGCACATTGAACCAGCAAGTTAAACCCAAAGCACACGCAGAACAACTTACGAACAACGCACGCAGAACCAGGTGAAACAGTTGACCAACCCAGCAGGCGACAACGGCGCAGGCACCCCCGCCGGCAACGAGGAAGCCACTCCAGCCACCAACTCCAGCAACGGCGCAACCGCATCCGAGGCCTTCAACTCTAAGGCGTGGCTGCAGCACTACACCCCGTGGACGCAGCACACCATCGACCTCGACGACCCGGCGGAAAACCCCGCAGGCTTCACCATTCCGGAGGTCTTCTGGCACGCGGTGGACACGATCGGCGAGCGCAACGCCTTTACCTTCTTCGGCAAAGTCACCACCTACGAGCAGTACGGCCGCCAGGTCGCCATCGCCTCCGCAGCCCTGGAGAAGCTCGGCGTGCAGCGCGGCGACCACGTAGCCATCGCTCTGCCGAACTGCCCGCAGGCCCTCATCGCCTTCTACGCAATCCAGAACATTGGCGCAGTCCCCACCCTGCACAACCCCCTGTACACCGCCGCCGAGCTCCGCCACCCCTTCAACGACCACGGCGCCAAGGTGGCTTTCTTCTGGGACAAGGTCGGCGACGTCGCCGAGGACCTCCGGCTGAACAGTCCCCTCGAAACGGTTATCGCCGTCACCCTCCCCGACGAGATGCCCGCCCCGCTGCGCTATGCCCTGAAGCTGCCGATCCCGAAGATCAAGGCCATGAAGGAAAAGCTCACCGGCCCGGCGCCCTCCGCCGTCTCCTGGAAGAGCTTCATGCGCACTGGCGGAAATGGCGAAAAGTGGCTGCGTGGGGGCGTCAATAATAAAAAGATCGACCCGACCGACCCGGGGCTGATCCTCTACACCTCCGGCACTACCGGCGAGCCGAAGGGCGCCGTGCTGACTCACCGCAACCTCATCGCGAACCTGCGGCAGGGCCAGGCCTGGGTGAAGGGCCTGGGCAAGGGGCCGAAGCCGGAAGTCATGCTGGCCGCGCTGCCGATCTTCCATGCATACGGCCTGACCATGAACATCACCCTCGCGCCGATGATCGGTGGCGAAATCCAGCTGCTGCCCGCGCCCGAAATGCCGCTGGTCATGCGCGTAATGAAGAAGAACATGCCCTCCTGGATGCCCGGCGTGCCCGCGCTCTACCAGAACATCATGAAGGAAGCGGCGAAGCGCGACATGCCGCTCTCCGGCATCCGCAACTCCTTCAGCGGCGCCAGCGCCCTGCCCGCAGAGACCGTCCGCGAGTGGGAAAGCTGCACCGGCGGCAACATCGTGGAGGGCTACGGCCTGACCGAAACTGCGCCGATCATCGCAGGTAACCCCATGGGCAAGGGCCGCGAGGGCTACATCGGCGTGCCTTTCCCCTCCACCGAAATCCGCGTGGCCAACCCCGACAATCCCGCCGAGACCATGCCCGACGGCGAGGCCGGCGAGCTGGTCGTCCGCGGCCCGCAGGTGTTCAAGGGCTACCTGAACCGCCCGGACGCCACCGCCGACGCCTTCCACGAGGACTGGTTCCGTACCGGCGACATGGCCGTCATGGAGTCCGACGGGTACCTGAAGATCGTCTCCCGCATCAAGGAGATGATCATCACCGGCGGCTTCAACGTCTACCCCGCCGAAGTCGAGGAAGTCCTGTGCGCGCACCCTTCCATCGAGCAGGCTTCCGTCGTGGGCGTGCAGCGCAAGGATGGGTCCGAGACCGTCGCTGCGGCTGTGGTTCTGGCCAACGGTGCTGTTATTGACGCCGACGACTTCCGCGCCTTCGCCAAAGAACGACTTACTGCGTATAAGGTGCCGAAGGTATTCCATGCATTCCAAGAGCTGCCTGCCGACCAGCTGGGCAAGGTGCGCCGGCGCGAGGTGCAGGAGCTAGTAGCAGAGAAAGAACAGGCCTAAAACATGCCGCTGAGCAGGAAAGACACCGTCGCCGCAGTGATCGTCACGCATAATCGCGTGGAATTGCTGGAAGCCTCGCTGCGCCAGGTTGCAAACCAGGAGGGCGCGGAGGTCGCGCACGTGGTGGTTGTGGATAACGGCAACGACCCGGCGGTGCGCGAGCTGGTGGAATCGGTGTGCGGGTCGCGGGGCCACTACGTGGGGTCCGCGACGAACCTGGGTGGAGCCGGCGGCTTCGCGCTGGGGTTCCTGACGGCTCTTTCCCTGGGCGCCGACGCGATATGGTGCGCCGACGACGACGGGCGCCCCGCCGACGCACACGTGCTGGCCACCCTGCAGGAAGTTGCGGAGCGCGAGGGGCTGGAGGAAATCAGCCCGGTGGTATGCAACATCGAGGATCCGGAGCGGCTGGCCTTCCCGCTGCGCCAGGGGTTGGTGTGGCGACGGACGCTATCCGAGCTGGAGGGTTCATTCTTGCCGGGTATCGCCAGCCTGTTCAACGGCGCGCTGATCAGTGCGCGGGCGATGGAGATAATTGGCGTGCCCGACTATCGGCTATTCATCCGTGGCGACGAGGTGGAGTACCACCGCCGCCTGGTCCGCAGCGGCCTGCCCTTCGGAACGTGCCTGACCTGCGCGTATCTGCACCCCGACGGCTCGGACGAGTTCAAGCCGATCCTCGGCGGGAAGATGCACACGCAGTACCCGGACAACGAATTCAAGCGCTACTTCACGTACCGCAACCGCGGGTACATCATGAACCAGCCGGGGATGCGCAAACTGCTGCCGCAGGAATACGCCCGCTTCGGATGGTTCTTCCTGGTGCAGAAGAAGGACCCGAAGGGGTTCGCCGAGTGGCTGCGGCTGCATGCGCTCGGCCGGCGCGAGCAGTTCCGTCGGCCGGGCCGCTAGCGCGGCGAGACGAGGCGGGGCGCGGGGTGTGCAACACCCCGCAGCGCGCCGAGCGCTAGCCCGCAGGCCTGCGCTCGCACCCGCCCGCGGATTTCTAAGCAACTTTTTAAGCGCACACACCGGCCAGGATTTTCCCTTTTACCCGGTCACAGGCGTAGTCTTAAGTGACTATCGCAGTGCCCCGAGCAGCACTTGAGCAGCCCTGGACCCCAGAGCTTCTGGACCCCAGCGCTCCTGGAACCCAAGGCAACACCCAAGCAGCTCTCCGGCGGCGCCGCCTAACACCACCTAACCGAGGATGAAGTTAGCCGAAGTGACCGTGTCCGAAACCCAGACCACCCCGAGCGCTGAGCCCACCAAGCCCGCTGACGACGCCGGCGTCAATAAGAAGAACGCCGAAGGGGCCGCCCCCTCCCGCGCGCACCGCCACCGCAACGTCGCGCGGCAGTTCATCCAATTCGGGCTCGTCGGCGCGTCGGGGTTTGTGGTCAACCAGGCGATCTTCGTGCTGTCGAAGAAGCTCGCAGAGGCCGGCTGGGACATTCACGTACAGGATGCCTTCCTGAACCTCCTCGGCACCCAGTACCATTTCCGCTGGTACCACGTGTTTTCCGTGGTTGCGTTCCTGCTGGCGAACATCTGGAACTTCTGCCTGAACCGCTACTGGACGTTCCGCCACGAGCCGAAGCGCGCCTGGTGGAAGCAGCTGCCGCAGTTCATGGCCGTGGGTGTATTCGGCCTGCTGATCACGCTGGTGGTCTCGACGGCGCTGGTGAATCCGGAGTCGCCGATCGCCCTGCCGCACGACATTTTCGATAACTCCACGGGGCTGCGCACGCGCGCGTACTGGGGCAACTTCATCGGCGTGATCCTGGCGGTGCCGGCGAACTTCCTGTTCAACAAGCTGTGGACGTTCCGCTCTGCGCCGCGCGAGGCCAGCCGGGCGGTGCGCGTGGTCGAGCCGCGGACTGGCGGTGCGGGTTCTGGCGCCGGTGATGCGGATGTCTAAGCCTTCTTTTAATGACGCTATTAATGACGCCCCCTCGCCCCAGCCAGGCACCGATCCCGCTGGGACCGGACACTCCAGTGGCGCCGGCACTGCTTCCGGTGCCGCGACCGGCGCTAGCAATGTCAGCGGGCCCCACGCGGTTTCCGGCGCCGCTGCCGACAATGCCACTGCCGGGCAGGGCGCGCGGGGCGGCGATAACTTTCAGTCTGAGCACACCACCCGGGCGCAGCGCATCATCCAGTCGCAGCTGGTGAAGTTTGTCCTGGTCGGAGGCTTCAGCGCCGTCGTAGACTTCGGCTCCACAACGCTGTTCACCTTTGCGTTCGGCTTGAGCGATGGCGTGGCGAAGGCACTGGGATTCGTGCTGGGAACCCTGACGGCATACTTCATCAACCGTCGGTGGACTTTCCAGGCGGAGCCGAGTGGGCGCCGATTCGCCATCACCATGGTGACCTACGGGCTGACCTTTATTGTGCAGTGGGGGCTGTACAAGGTATCGATCCCGTGGCTGGAGGGCTTCGACCTGAATGCGTTCTGGGTGCGTGCGATCAGTTTTGTGATTGCCCAGGGCACGGCGACGGTGCTGAACTTCCTGATCCAGAAGTTCCTCATCTTCAAACGCTAGCCGGGGTCCGCTCCACCGCACCCGGCTCTCCAACTCCGCTCCACCGCACCCGGCTTTCCAACTCTTCTCCGCCGCACCCGGCTCTCTAACTCTGCTCCGCCGCACCCGGCTTTCCAACTCTGCTTCGCCGCCTCCCTCCGGTCACTCCGGCCACTCCGGACTCTCCAGCCGCTGCCAGAGGCTTAAATGTCGGAAATGTTGCAATTTGTTATTGCGCACCATTTCCATTTTTGTAAATATGCAGGTCAGGGCGTTTTCCCGATTCTTCTCCGGCTGCGCCCAAAAACGTTTTGCAACTTTTCCGACATTTCGCGACAGGAACTGCAACTTTTCCGACAGTCAAGACCCCATGAAGCTCCGAAGGGCCGAATGTGCTCTCCAGAATGCTACAAATTCAACGCACAAACGCTGGCTGCACAAACTACCTCAGCAGCCCAGCCAAGCCCAGCGCAGGCCAGCCCGGCCAAGCTAGGCAAACCACAGCAGCAGCCCGGCCAAGCTAGCGCTGCAGGCCCAGCCCGGCGAGCAGCAGCCAAACTAGCGCTGCAGGACGAAGCGGTACATCTCCAAGCGGTCCAGCAGCGAGCACTGCGGAACCAAAGGAACCGCCTGGTCATCGGGCTGAGGCTCCCACTTGCACGCTCCCACCTGCGCCAAGATGCGCCCGGTCCGCCGTGACAGCCACTTGATCTCGCTGGCACTGAGGGCGTCAGTACCCAAGGCAGTATCCGTCGGCGGCAGCTTCGCATCCGCGCGCGTGAAGCCGAGTGCCGACATGAAGGCCTCGCTGACCTCGTCGACCTCCGAATCCACCAGCGTAGACAGCGCGATGATCCGCGCCCACGCAGCCGCGCGCCCGATCTTGCTCTTCTCGATCGGCGCATCGGCCAGCAGCTCGGCGGCGTGCTCGGTGACGTTCGCCGGCCGCTCCAAGTCCAGCGCCTGCAGCAGCGGAATGAACTCGTACAGCGCTCGCTCGTGCAGAAGTTCCCGCAGCTCAGGGTCAGTTTCGGCGAGGATCTGCTCGACGGTATCCTCGCCCGCCAGCGCCACGTTCACCTCCGTGACATCCACCCGCGCCGGAATGCCCGCAGGGTGCAAGTGCGCAGCGAGCTCGTCTTCCTGATTCTTATTGACGCCACCCGCCTCAGCCGCATCCTCCTCCGTATCGGCGAGGAAGTCCGCGGCCAGGAGCACTGCTTCGGCATCCGGCTCGCCCGGCGCGTCGAAGGAAGCGTCTAAGGGGGAGCCGGTGGGGATGAGCTCGATTTCCTCGTGGCGGGTGGTGGTGTCTGTGACGTTGACGCTGAAGTCGTAGCGGCCTACCTTCAGCACGCCGATGGTCCCGCGGCGGAAAATGTCGCCGAGAGCAGTGCCAATGGAGTTTGCGCCCTTGGCGTAGACGCGCACGCGGCCGGCGGTGCGGGCGCGGAAACTCCAGGTTGGCTCGGTGGTGGTGTCGGCGGTGGCGGGAGTTTCAGTGTCGGCGCCCGCACTGTCAGCGCCGGGAGTTTCAGTGTCGGCGCCCGCACTGTCAGCGCCGGAAGTCTCAGCGCCGGCGGGCGCGTCGGCGCCGCGCTCCGCCCGCGCGACGTAGCGGGTGGGGTGCGCCTCGGGGACTCGGTTCACGGATTCAGGCCAGTCGAAGCTAGTGAGGATCGCCTCGGCGAAATCGGCCACGCTCATGGCGCCGGAAACGCTGAGCAGGCGGGAGTACCTTCCCACGCCCGGGAAGTGGTGTTCCACCACCACGGTGAAGACAGTGGTGTGAGCTCCGGATTTCTTGCTACTCCCCGCCCCCGGTGTGGACATAATCCCCACGCTTTCCTGCACTTCCGCCCCCTCGGCGCTAACCCCCTCAGCTGCGCTGTCTGCCGCTCCCCCGGCGTTAGCCTCCGCCCCGTCGGCGCCATCGCGCCGGGAGGTGCGGATTTGCGACAGGGAGATCACGCTGCCGCCCGCGATCGGTGCCTCCGTGACCTGCGCCTCCATGGCCTGTGACTCCGCGGTCTGCGCCCTTTCCGGCGCATCCGCGGCCTCCGCGCCGCCGTTCACCTTCGCTCGCGCAGCAGTGGAACCGCCGGCTGATTCATAGCCCCCGGCGGCTCCATAAAGCGATGAGCGATTCATGCATCTAAGCGTAATGGCGCCCGGCTAACCTCGCTGGGCGAGAACCAGCGGAAGCGGCTGAGCAGTCACAAACTCGCTGATCACAGGGCCAAGTCGGCGGACTCGCAACTTATCGAATGCGTTGTACTGGGCGATCCAACCGCGCAGTGCGGCGGCCTCCTGTAGAGCCGCCGCCAC
Source organism: Corynebacterium sp. c24Ua_83 (assembly GCF_039907245.1). Classification (NCBI taxonomy): domain Bacteria; kingdom Bacillati; phylum Actinomycetota; class Actinomycetes; order Mycobacteriales; family Corynebacteriaceae; genus Corynebacterium; species Corynebacterium sp. c24Ua_83. The sequence continues at coordinate 22,991 of NZ_JASBOI010000006.1, forward strand.
GGCCTCCCGCTCGGCTGCGCTGCCACCCCCGTTATCCGCACTATCGCTCCCGTCGGCAGCGCCCGCGCTCTCCCCGGCGCGGCTTCCGGCGCACTCATCCGCGCCTTCCCCAGCGCGTTGACTAGCACCGCTGCCAGCCACGCCAGCCTCGGCTTCGCGGAACTCCTCCAGCGTGCGAAAGCTCCCCCACGCCGGCTGCTTCTTCCCCGGGAACTCGTCGCTGAAGTGCTGCTTGGCGGAGGTGAGGGCGTCATTAAGAGCGACCTCCGTGGCCGCCACATCAACCAGCGCAACGTCACTCGGCAGCACCTTCGCCGCTTCCTCGTCGCCCACAAACAGCACGGGATAGCGCAGCAAGGCGGCGAGCATGGCCGCGCGGTCGTCGGTCCCCTCAATCCAGTCCGCGCTGGCGGCGAAGCCGTGGATGCCCGAGCCATCGATCAGCCAGGCGCCGGAAAAATCTCCAAGCTGCACGTCGGGGTCGGTTTCCACCTGCCAGATGGCGAAGGTGGGATCGTCGGCGGGGCCTGCGGCGGCCACGACCATGATCGGGTCGTAGCGGACGGGTTCGGGCGCGCCGGGGGCCGCGGTACTCGCGGCAACATTCGACTCGGCGGCAGTGCTTTCAGGGGCAGTTGTGCTCATCGCTATTGGAGGTTACCACCGACTATGATCTTCCCCATGGCTGTTTTTGATAGGTTCCCCGCCGCTGCGAAACTTTTCAAGCGCTCCAAGCTCTCCCCCGCCGAGCAGGAACACAGGAGTGCACCGGTGCGAGTCGGTGGCGTCGGTAAGGAAAGCAGCTACGAGGCCTCCACCCGCACGAACCTGCCGCTCAACGAGTTCATGACGCGCCTCATGGCCCAGGAACTGCCCATCCTCGACAGCACCAGCCGCCAGCGCGTGCGCGACATCCTGCGCGAATACGACGGCCCCACCATCACCGAGCCCGAGGAACTGCCGGAGGAAATCCGCCAGATCATGGAGCTCTACTAGCTCTCTGCTAGCTCGCACTCGCCCTTTCTTAGTGACGCCGCCCACACCGCAACTGCGAAAACGCTGGCAACTTGAGCCCCACGCGGCGCCGCGCCCAGGGGTTGTCCCACCCGGGCGCTAGGGTAGAGAACATGGAATTGCACACCAGCACTCGTACCCTCACCGGGTGGGGTCGCACCGCCCCCACGACCGCCGAAGTTCTGTCCACACAGGATGTCGACCAAATTGCCGCCGCCGTCGCGCGCGTGGCCGACGATAACGCGGATAAGCCCAGCCACCTGCAGCGTGGCGTGATCGCCCGCGGCATGGGCCGCAGCTACGGCGACCCGGCCATGAACGCCGGCGGGCTCGTCATCGACATGCAGCAGCTGAACACGATCCACAGCATCAACCCCGATACCGCCCTCGTGGACGTGGATGCTGGCGTGACGCTGGACCAGCTGATGAAGGCCGCCCTGCCCCACGGCCTGTGGGTGCCGGTGCTGCCCGGCACCCGCCAGGTGACCATCGGCGGCGCTATCGGCCCGGATATCCACGGCAAGAACCACCACTCCGCGGGTTCCTTCGGCAACCACGTCCGCTCCATGGAGCTGCTGGTGGCCGACGGGCGCGTACTGCACCTGACCCCGGAGGGCTCCGAGGACGACCCGGAAGGCGAATTGTTCTGGGCCACCGTCGGCGGCATGGGCCTGACCGGCATCATCCTGCGCGCGACCATTGAGATGACGAAGACGGAGACCGCGTACTTCATCGCCGATGGAGACATGACGCACTCCCTGGACGAGACCATCGCGTTCCACTCCGACGGTTCGGAGCACAACTTCACCTACTCCTCCGCCTGGTTCGACGCGATCAGCCCGGAGCCGAAGCTGGGCCGCGCCGCGATCTCCCGTGGCTCCCTGGCAACCCTGGACCAGCTGAAGGAGTACGCGCCGAAGCTGGCGAAGGATCCGCTGAAGTTCAAGGCCCCGCAGCTGATGACCGTGCCGGACATCTTCCCGAGCTTCACCATGAACAAGCTGTCCATGGTGGCCATCGGCGAGCTGTGGTGGCTGAAGTCCGGCGAGTACCGCAACCAGGTGCAGAACCTCACGCAGTTCTACCAGCCGCTGGACCTCATCGGCGAGTGGAACCGCGGCTATGGTTCCAAGGGCTTCCTGCAGTACCAGTTCGTCGTGCCGACGGAGGCCGTGGAGCCATTCAAGGAGATCATCCGCGACATCCAGCGCTCGGGCCACTACTCCGCACTGAACGTGTTCAAGCTGTTCGGCGAGGGTAACAAGGCTCCACTGAGCTACCCGATGCCGGGCTGGAACGTCTGCGTGGACTTCCCAATTAAGCCGGGCCTGGGCGCCTTCCTGGACGACCTGGACCGGCGCGTGATGGAGTTCGGCGGCCGCCTGTACCTGGCCAAGGAGTCCCGCACCTCCGCCGAGAACTTCCACAAGATGTACCCCGGCCTGCCCGGCTGGCTGGCCACCCGCAAGCGCATCGACCCGACGGGGGTTTTCGCCTCCGACATGTCCCGCCGCCTAGAGCTCTAACTGCATAGAGCTTTAACTGCACAGCGCTTTAACCCGAAAGAGAGTCACAATGATTGATGCCGTTGGCAAACCCCAGTCCATCCTGCTGCTCGGCGGCGCGTCCGACATGGGCCTCGCCGTCGTCGAGGAGTTCCTCTCCCGCGGCCCCGCGCGCGTGATCCTGGCCGCCCGTGATGGCGAGTCTTTGGATGACGCCACCGCACGCATGAACGCCGCCGGTGCCAGCGAGGTCGTACCCGTCTCCTTCGACGCAGTGGACTTCGATTCCCACCCGCAGGTTTTCGAGGAAATCTTCAGCCACGGCGACGTGGACCTGGCCATCGTTGCGTTCGGAATTCTGGGCGATAACGAGAAGCAGTGGACCAACCAGAAGCTGGCCGTGCAGGCCGCGCAGGTGAACTTCACCGGCGCCGTCTCCGTCGGCGTGCTGCTGGCGGACTACATGAAGAAGCAGGGCCACGGCCAGATCGTGGCGTTCTCCACCGTTGCAGGTGAGATGGTCCGTCGCTCCAACTTCGTCTACGGCTCCACCAAGGCCGGCCTGGATGGCTTCTACCGCATGCTGAACGAGGCTCTGCGCGGCACCGGCGTGCGCGTGCTGACCGTCCGCCCGGGCCAGGTGCGCACCAACATGACCAAGGACCTGGACGACGCGCCGCTGACAGTGGACAAGGAAGACGTGGCTAAGGCCATCGCTAAGGCCGTGGATAACCGCAAGTCCCTGATCTGGGTGCATCCCCTGTTCCGCCCGATCATGCTGATCCTGAAGCACCTGCCGCTTCCGATTCTGCGCAAGCTGCCGCTGTAGCTGTAGTTCTCGGGAGCATTGGTCAACTGTTTTACCAGTGATGAGGGTTTACGCTTCGCGCATGGACGGGCGGTATGCCAACCTCCTTGATGTCGTGACCAGAACAAGTCTCACTGGTAACAACGGCCTTCTTCACCCGTGACAGCGCGAACCAACGGATCGCTGATCGTAGACGGCACCATGCGACCAGATACCAACGCCCGTCGGTGAAAGCGAACAATACCGGTTCAACATCGCGGCAGCTTTCAACCCCCTCGCTGGTGACGTACTGAATTCGAACCACTTTTTGGTCTGTCATCGCTTGCTCCAATACAGAGCGTGTAGTCCTCAACGAAGTGGCAGAGGGATTAACCCATACACGCTCAGCTAGTCGCTCAGCTTGCTGTCTCGTACGAGGATCAAGAACGTCGACGATTTTCTCTGCCGCCGTTGTTGCCAGGTCGGCATACGGCGCATCAGTCGACACGCTCGCAGCCAACAAGGCCATTGCCTCCGTCGGGGACAATCGAACCGGGGGAAGCGATGCACCCGGGACCAGGCCATATCCACCGCCAGGGCCAGGGCGCGACCAGATGGGCAGTCCGGCGCTTTCCAGCGCAGCTAGGTCACGCTTGATGGTGCGGACCGACACCTCAAACTCGCTCGCCAGGCGCTCAGCACTGGTTCCGCGGGAGCCACTACGCCGCAAAACATCCGTCAGAGCGTGAAGACGCTCGGATCGCTTCATGGAAATGCCCGTTCAAAATTCATGACGTATATAGTGACACACTGCTGTCCAACAGCACTGACATGATGGCACCATGACATCAAAACAGCAGGAAAAGACCCCTCCCGTGATAATCCTGATCGCGGGCCATTGGCTTGGGGCATGGGCATGGGACGAAGTCGCCGAACAGCTGACATCCAACGGCATGCACGCCATTCCGATCACTCTTCCCGGCCTCGACGATCAAGACCCACAGCGCGCGAACAGGACTCTCGATGAGCAAGTCGTGGCAATCCAATCAGTAGTCGACGCGCAGGGAGGCAATGTAGTTCTCGTCGCGCACAGCGGTGCTAATGCTCCGGTCAGTGTCGCTATCGACCAACATCCAGAACTGATCCGGCGGGTTGTGTGGGTGGACTCGGGTCCAGTCTTGCCAGGTAGCGTCTTCGCCCCAGATCTCCCCGAGTCGGTCGCGGAGGTGCCCCTGCCTTCCTTCGAGGAGCTCGGCCAACAGGCCAGTCTTGAAGGCCTTAGCGCAGAGCACCTACAGTGCTTCCGCGAGAAGGCCGTCGCCGAACCGGGACCTGTCATGCGTGCAGCTGTCGAACTAACCAATGATGGCCGCTTCAGCGTGCCGACCACGATGGTGTGCTGCTCTATACCAAGTGAGCAGGTACTGGAGTTGGCCGAAGAGGGACACGCAATGTTCGCCGAAGTGGCCCGGCTCGACAATATCGACGTCATTGATCTTCCCACGGGGCACTGGCCGATGTGGAGCTGTCCCGAGGCATTGGCCAAAGTAATCGGCCACGCTGCGGGGCAACCTGCCCGATCAAGTTTCTAGTTCTTCGGCGCGCCCGGGTGCGCGGATTCCCGCGCATCCAGCTTCAGAAACGCCGAGGCCACCATCAGCACCACCGAGGCGAAAGCCGCCACCAGAAATGCCACATGGATGCCCTGGCCCACCACCTGCGCCTCCACCAGCGCAGGATCCGTGGCACCCAGACCCGCCAATTCCTCCGCATTGCTAGAGGCGTACCGCGTGGAGGCGAAAGTCATCACAGCCACGAAGATTGCCGTTCCTGCGCCACCGGCAACCTGCTGGAAAGTATTCAAGATTGCCTGCGCGTGGGAAGCCAACGAGTCCGGAACGGCCGCCAGGGCGTTGGACATAAGGGGCGTCATCATCAAAGCAATGCCCAAGTTCAACACAACCGTAACAAGCGTGAGCTGCACAAACGCCGGCCACGTGCCGGAACCAACCCAAGAAAACAGGTGCTCCGTCTGCTCCAGGGCGGCAAAGCCCATCATGCCGATGGTGATCAAAATGCTGCCCGAGATGATCAGCGGACGGGTACCGCGCGCGTCGTAGGCACGGCCGACCGCTGGGCCCAGCAGCCCCATGACCAGGCCGCCGGGCAGGGAAACCATGCCGGTCTTCAGCTCCGACAGGCCGGCGACGTTCTGCGCATACAGCGGCATCAGAATGATGAAGCCGAAGAGCATGGAGAACGTGAACAGCAGCAGCCCCAGCGAGAGGTTGTACTCGCGCACGCGCAACGGCTGCAGGTTCAACAGAGGAGTGGCACCCGGCTTAGAGCTGCGCTCCAGGGAACGCTGGCGAAGGAAGAACACCGCCAGGATCGCCGCACCCACGGCCAGGATGATCAGGCGCTGCACCGGCACGCCATCGGCCAGCTCCGACAGGCCGGCCAGGCCGTACACCAGCCCCGCAAAGCCGAACGCGGAGAGGAAGACGGAGAGCACGTCCAGAGTAGGACGGCTCGGCTCCTCGAAATTCTTCACCAAGAACAGGCCCGCGACCAGGGCGATCAGCACCAGCGGGGCGACGAGGATGAAAATCCAGCGCCAGCCCAAAGCCTCCAGCACCACGCCGGAAAACGTCGGGCCCAGCGCCGGAGCCACCGCAATAACCACTGAGACCAGGCCGAATACCGCACCGCGGCGGTTGATGGGAACCAGCCGGATGATGGTGGTCATCAGCATCGGGATCACCAGCGCCGTGCCGCTGGCTTGGATCACACGCGCCAGCAGCAGGATCGGGAACGTCGGCGCTGCGGCCGCGAGGACTGTTCCGACCAGGAAGGTCGTCAACGCCGTCGCGTAGATCGAGCGCAGGCGGAAGCGCTGCATGATGTAGCCAGTCATCGGAATGACCACGGCCATCGTGAGCATGAATGCTGTGGTCAGCCATTGCGCTGCATCGGCGGTGACGCCAAACTCTCCCATCAAAACGGGCAGGGCCACGGACAAGGTGGTCTCGTTGAGGATCACCACGAAGGCCGCGGCGACAAGCACGCCGATCAGGAGCTTGGCGCCGGGCGCGGGCTCGCCGGGAGGGACGGAGTGCTCCGCGCGGTCGGAGTTGGTGGCGTCAGAAATAGATTCTTCAGACAAAAGTATCCCTCCACGATGTAAAAGGCGGGCGCATCGGTGCACCCGCGAACCTTGGATACTTTACACCAGGTTTGCTGGCCGCAGAGGGGTGAGAGGTGCCCGCAAGGCAGGCGGGCCCGCCAGGTAGAGCGGGGTGGGCGGGTTAGCGCTCCAGTTCGCCCTGAGCCTCGCCAGCACCGTCGCCGTTGCCCTCGCCCTGCTCGAGGGCGTTCGCACCGTTCTCGGCGTTCACCTGGGCGCGGATTTCCTCCAGACGGGAGCTGGCGCGCATGTCGTTACCAGCGGATTCGATCTCGGACATGCGGCCCTGCACGGAGTTCTCGACGAGCTCCTGGCTGCCGAGCGCCTGGGCGTAGCGCTGCTCGATCTTCTCGCGCACGCTGTCCAGGGTCGGCACGTCATCGTTCTGCACCAGGCCATCCATCTGCTGCATGGAGTTCGCGGTGGCCTCCTGCATCTTCGCCTGATCCACCCGGGAACGCAGCTGGTTGATCTGCGCCATCTGATCCTCGAGGCGGGCGGCGGACTGCTGCTGTTGCTGCTGCGCCTGGCGGGCGGCCTCTTCCGCACCGGAGTACAGCTGCTTGGTCTCCTCAAGCTGCTGCTCGACCGTGACCAGCTGGGATGCGAACAGTTCGGCTGTCTGGTTCAGCTCGTTGGCCTTGGCTCGGTCGCCATCGGCCGCGGCCTTGTCGGCCTGCTGGATGGCGGTGCGGGCGTTGCCCGAAAGCTTCTCCGCATCCTGCTGCAGGCGGTTCATCTTCATTTCCAGCTGGTTGCGGTTACCGATCACGCGGGCTGCGCTTTCGGAAATCTGCTGGTGCTGCTTGCGGGCCGCTTCCGTGGCCTGCTGGATCTGCACATGGGGATCCGCGTTCTCCTCGATCTTAGTGTCGAGGGACTGCATCAGGTATTTCCAGCCCTTAGAAAATGGATTCGCCATGGGAAAACTCCTGTGTCGCTATGTAGTCGGTACTTAGTCGGGATGTAGTGGTTTGTTTAAGTTAACTGCATCCCAGCGTACTGACTTTCCGCGTAGCGCACGGGGCGAAAGCGGGAGCGAGGCTCCGCGCGGGCCACGAAGTGCCCGCGTGAGGCCGATCGGGCTGTTAGCGCGCCGCTAGCGCGGGTACAGGTGAACCACCGGGGCATTCATATCCCGCCCGGTCAGGTGCATCAGGTCCAGCTTCACTTGTTTCAGGGAGACGACCTCCATCACCGGGTCCGGGATCGGCGCCTCGCTGAGCACCAGACCCAGCTGGTGCAGCACATCCCCAGCACCAGCGGAAATGTCCACCTTCACCGGGACCGTGGAGATCTCGGCCAGCGCGGGCACGGCCTCCAGGGACGTAGCCTCCACCACGACGGGGCCTTCGATCACGTAGGTCTCCACATCCGGGCCGGTCTGCATCAGCCCGTCGCCCCACTGGCCGGGCAGTCTGATCTGCAGGTTCTTGATCTCCAGCCGGTCGCCGGTGATGCGCAGCAGGTCGCGGCCGCCCTGCTCCGTACCCACGGAATCCACGCCGATGTGCACGTTCCCCTTGAAGGTCACGTTATCTGCGGTGACCTGGCCGACGTCGCCCACACGCGCGGGCTGGGCCACACTGTACGGGGCATTCGCATTCAGGATGCCCACGCCGGTGGCGATCCCCACAGCCACCAGCAGGGCCGCCACTGTCGCGGAGTATCCGCCGTCGGAGCCCCCGTCCTTTTCCTTGCCCTCGCCCCGGGCCTTCTTCGGCTTCCGCTCCCCCGACTCCCACGCCAGCGCGAACGCCCCACCGAAAATTCCCAGCAGTGAACCCAACAAGAACCCGCCGATGTTGGAAGCCGGCAACGCCACCAGCGATATCAGAATAGCGAAAACCCCCAGGTAGGGAGCCGTAGCAGGCTTCAGCCAAATACCCAGCGCGAACATGATCTGCGCGGCGCCCAGGAATAGCGTGGAAACCCCCGACAGCGTGGAGATCATTACCAGTAGGTCGGAAATGCGCAGCGTCAGATACGCGGGCGTCATAATCACAACACCCGAAAGCAGCACCAACAGCCCCGGCACGAACGGTCGGTTGCGGCGCCACTCGGCGAAGCGCGCTAACCGTCCTTTAGCAGGCATTCTCGGTTCCTCGGCGCACGCTCGCCTCCACTCCGGAGACATTTAGCTGCTTCGCCCCTACCGACGTGGCAATGATCTTCTCCGCCACGACCTGCACGTTCTTCGACTGCAGACCCCAGGCGTCGTTCGGCGCTTCGGGGTTGACCTGGCTGGCGTCAATACCAAGGTTGGGGTCGGCCATCCGCAGGCTGCCCTTGATGTCGGTGGAGCCCACGATCAGATCGTCTGCATCCACGCTGTTCTGTCCGTTGGCGCGCAGCGAAAGGGTGGCCTCGCCGACGGCGGGAAGGTTCGGCACGGTTGTGGAAAGGCACAGGTCAGAGGCCTTCGCCTGCTTCATCTTCACGCGCGCGACGGGCAGGTGATCGTCGCCCTTCGTGTCGTTATCCATGAACAGGGAGAAATCCTGCCCGGACAGGCCGCCGATCGTCACGGTGAAGAAAGAGCCGGAAAGCGCCAAGTTCGCAGAGATTCCGCCCTTCGCCACGGCCATTCCGGTACCGGCGAAGCCGACCAGCCCGGCGGTCAGCGCCACTGCGGCCTTCTTGCCGTTGATCCGTCCCATTCTTCGTGCCTCCTGTTGTAAAGCCCTTACGCATTATCCCCGCAGTGGCACCGTTGCGCGAATCGCCGTTCTTTTTATTGACGCCCTCTAGGCCGCGTCCGCCCGCGCCCCAGCGCAGGCCGTGCGAATCCGCGCTGCACACGCGGGATCTGCGTAGCCTGGGGAACATGGACGTTGCATGCTACTCAGCCCCCGGCGCCGGCGAGGCGCTGGAAAAATCCACAATTTCCCGGCGCGACCTGCGCCCCAACGACTGCCTAATCAAGATCCGCTGGGCGGGCATCTGCCACTCGGACATCCACACTGTAAATGGAGATTGGCCGCACGATAACTTCCCCATGACCCCCGGCCACGAGATCATCGGTGAGGTCACCGAGGTGGGCGCGGAGGTGCAGAACTTCCGCCCCGGCGATGTGGTCGGCATCGGCTGTCTGGTGGATAGCTGCCTGGATTGCGATGCCTGCCGCGAAGGCGACGAAAACTACTGCGAGAACGGCTCGACCGGCACATATAACGCGCCGGATCGCATCGACGGCACGATCACGCAGGGCGGTTATTCCACCCACATCGTCTGCCGCGAGGAGTTCCTGGTCCGCATCCCGGAGGCCTTCGCAGACCTGGAGTCTGATGCCGCCGCGGCGGCCACTCCCCTACTGTGCGCTGGGATTACTACGTATTCCCCGCTGAAGCACTGGGGCGTGGGCGAAGGTTCCCGCGTGGCGGTGGTCGGCATGGGCGGCCTGGGACATGTGGCGGTGAAGCTGGCCGCGGCGATGGGCGCGGACGTGACGGTGCTCAGCCACTCAAAGTCCAAGGAGGCCGACGGCCTGGCCTTCGGCGCCAGCCGCTACGTCGCCACCAAGGAGGAGGACTGGCACAAGCCTTTTTCTGCGAACTTCGACCTGATCATTAATACGGTCAGCGCGCCGTTGGACCCCGCGCCGTTCATTTCCACCCTGGCGCGCGGCGGAACGATGGTGATGCTGGGGCTGCCGCCGGAGAAAATGCAGATCAGCGCTGGTGCGCTGATCGGTAAGCGCCGTTCCGTGGCGGGCAGCGCTATCGGTGGTATCCGGGAGACTCAGGAGATGATTGATTTCTGTGCAGCCCACGGCATCACCGCAGAGGCGGAGGTCATCCCGGCAGAGGAGATCAACACGGCATACCAGCGCGTGTTGAATTCGGACGTGCGCTACCGCTTCGTCATCGACGTCAACACGCTGTAACGTACGCCGTAGCGCGGGGGCTTGTAGCGCGAGCGCTTACTGCGCCCCGCCCTGCTCGGCCTCGATCTGCTTGCGAACCTCGTCCATGTCCAGCTCCTTGGCCTTGGCGATCAGCTCGTTGATGGCCTTGCCCGGCAGCAGGCCGGATTCGCGAGCCAGCAGCACTCCGTCGCGGAACAGCATCAGCGTCGGGATCGACTGGATCTGCAGGGCTGCGGAAAGCTCCTGGTTGGCTTCGGTATCCACCTTGCCGAACACGGCGTCCGGGTTCTCCTCGGAGGCCTGCTCGAAGATCGGGGCGAAGCGCTTGCACGGACCACACCAATCTGCCCAGAAGTCCAGCACGACGATGCCGTCGCCCTGCACGGTTTCCTGGAAGTTCGCTCCGGTGATTTCAGTGGTCGCCATTTCTTTCCCTTCGGGTTGATTGCTTCGTTCAAAGCTTGTCGCTGCTTTGTCGCTGCTTTGTTACTGCGCACCGTTAAAAGGGGCGTGTATGTTTTTCCAACATTACGCAACGCTCGCTTTATTCCGCGTTAGAGTTCTCACTATGTCTATTTATGACGCCAACGCGAATCCGTCTAGCACTTTCAAACTGTACAAGAATCTTGCGAAGAAGCCGTTTGGCAACGGTCTGTTTTCGCTGGCAGCCAGCGCTAAAGCGCCTTACTTCCTGACCGTACAACCGCGCCTGCAGGAACTGCGGCCGGGCTACTGCCAGGTGAAGTCGAAGAAGTGGTGGCTGCTGAATAACCACATCGGAACCTTCCACGCCATTGCGGCCTGCAATGTTGCGGAGTTCGCGATGGGGATGCTGGCTGAGGCGTCCATCCCCAACACGCACCGCTGGCTGCCGCAGGGTATGCGCACGAAGTACCTGAAGAAGACGAAGGGCAGCCTGACTGCCACCGCGACGGCCGAGCTGCCGGACTTCGAGAAGATCACCAAGGAATCCGGCGGGCAGACCGTGCCGGTGAAGATCCATTTCGCCGACGATGAGGGCAAGGAATCCACCTACGTGGAGATCGACATCTGGGTGACTGCCAAAAAATAGTAGATGCTAGACGCTGCCGCGTAGGTCGCGGCAGGCTAGGCGCCCGCGAGCGTCGCCCCGCCCCAGAGCGCAGGGAAGAATACCGCGCAGCAGGCGACGGTCATCGCCACCACGCCGACGATGCGGCGGGTGGGCTGCGGCCGAGTGAAGACCTCCACCATCACCGTGGAAAACGTGGTGAAACCACCGGCCAAACCCACTCCTACCAGGGGGAATAGGATGTCCTGGGTCGCGGTCGTCGCGCCGGGAGCGCCGGCGCCCGCTGGTTCAGCCAGCTCGCCAATTCCCGCCGCGTGCTGCGAAGTGAAGCCAAGGACCAGGCCCAGCAGGGCGGTGCCGAGGAGGTTCACCACCGCCAGGCTCCACAGGGGTGCCCAGCCGCGCCGGGACTTCAGGTAAGTATCCAGGCCATAGCGGGCGGCCGCGCCCGTTCCGCCGCCGACGGCGACAGCCAGCAGCTCCACGAGGGTCGCTCCGGTGCTCATCGCGTGCCCCCATCCCCCGGCGCGGCCTCCGGCTCAGCACCGGTGCCGCTGTCTGCTTGGGCTGCACTGCCCCCGTGCCGCAGCCGCGCCAGCTCATGCAGATCCCGCCCGAGGCGCAGGCCCATCGCAGCCGCAAGTAGGCCAAGTACCAGCGTGATCAAACCGTAGGCTCCCCCGATGAGGACGGCGGTAGTTGAGTCGGTGGGGGCGTCAATAGCCGCAGCGAGCGAGCTAAACGACGTGAATCCGCCGAGCAGCCCCGTGCCCCAAAACGCGCGGCGCGGGTGGGCGGATTCCGGGATCATACCGACCAGAAGGCCCAGCAGGAGCGCCCCCAGGACGTTGACCACCAGCAATGCAATATCCCCGAGGGGGATTCCGCCGGTGACGTTCAGCGGAGCGGCCGCGCCGCGGACGCGCGTCGGGTCGCCGAGCGCGGGGATCCAGACGGTCAGCGCCCAACGAAAAATCGCCCCTAGCGCGCCGCCGAGGAAAACCAGGGCGATGGGCGGGAGGCGTTTCATGGGTGCAATATTACCCAGGCGGCCGGGTTAGGTGGCCAGCCGGGCAGGGCCGGGTTAGGCCTGCTTGACGGCGGAAATGTCGAAGTTCAGGGTGATCTTCTCGGAGACGAGCACGCCGCCACCGTCGAGGGCGGTGTTCCACTCCAGGCCGAAGTCGCGGCGGTTGATGCTGGTGGAGCCCTCGAAGCCGACGCGGGTCTGGCCCCACGGGTCCTGCACCTCGCCGGTGAAATCGAACTCGATGGTGACGGGCTTCGTGACGTCCTTGATGGTCAGGTCGCCGGTGATCTTGATGGCGGTCTCGCCGGCGGCGGTGATGTCCGTGGAGGTGAAGGTGATGTGCGGGTACTTCTCCGTCTCGAAGAAGTCGCCGGAGGTCAGGTGGCCGTCGCGGTCGGCATTGCGGGTATCCACGCTGTTCACGTCGATCTTGACGTCGATCTTTGCGCCTTCCAGGTTCTCGCCGGAGGTGGCGGTGCCCTCGAAATCGGTGAACGCGCCGCGGACCTTGGTGACCATGGCGTGGCGGGCGACGAAGCCGATCTCGGAGTGTGCCGCGTCGATCTGGAAGTTGCCGGAGTAGTTGTTGACGTTCGTCATGTTGAGCCTTTCGTTAAGTCTCTGGGTAGATATTTCGGTTGATGTTCTCGATTGGTGTTTTCCGTTGGCGTTCTCAGCCAGTGTGGTGCGCTCTATGCGGCGCTGGCTCCTACCCTATACACTTTTAGTTGATGTATCAACAATATTGACTGATGTGCGATAATGGTGCACATGACACAAGAAAACACCTCTTCTCCGCAAGATGCGGATGCCAACGCGGGAACCCCGTGGCTGAGCAGCCGCGAGCAGCAGGTGTGGCGAGCGTGGCTCAACGCCCACATCCAGATCAATGCCGAGCTGGCGCAGCAGCTGGCGGCGGAAACTTCCCTATCGCTGTCGGACTACGAGGTTCTAGTGCATCTTTCGGAATCGCCGAACCACCAGCAGCGAATCGTCGCGCTGGCGAACATGATGCAGTGGAGCCGTTCGCGCTTATCGCACCAGATCACGCGCATGTCGAAGCGCGGTCTTGTGCGCCGCGAAACTTGTGACGCCGACGGGCGCGGGGCCTATGTTGTCCTTGAACCCGCAGGTCTCGACGCGATCACTACTGCCGCGCCCGGCCACGTGGCAAAGGTGCGCGAGCTGGTATTTGACCGGCTGACCGACGCGGAGATTGAGCAGTTCTACTCGATCCTGGCGAAGCTGAACGAGCAGCATTAGGCGCGGCGCGGGGGCAACGAGCGGCCCACTGAGCAATGCGCGAGCCCCCCGGGGCGCGAGGCGCAGGAGCACCAGCACGCGGCTGCCCCGCGTGACACTTAAGGCATGGGGCTGATGTCGCGGGCCATGTCGGAGAACTTGGAGAACTGCAGCTGGTTGGCCACCGTCACCGTGCCAATGGGACCACCACGGTGCTTAGCGAGGATAATGTCCGCCTCGCCCGCGCGCTCGTGGTCCGGGTTCTGCGAATCCGGGCGGTTAATCAGCATGACCATGTCGGCATCCTGCTCCAGCGAACCAGATTCACGCAGGTCAGAGACACGCGGAAGCGCATCGTCACCACGGGACTCCACGCCACGGTTCAGCTGCGAGATCGCAACGACCGGCACGTTGACCTCCTTGGCCAGCAGCTTCAGCTGGCGGGAGAACTCCGAGACCTCTTGCTGGCGTGATTCCACTCGCTTGCCGGAGGACATCAGCTGCAGGTAGTCCACCACGATCAGCTGCAGATCCACCTGCTGCTTCAGGCGGCGCGCCTTCGAGCGGATCTCCATCATCGTCAGGTTCGGCGAATCGTCAATGTAGATCGGCGCGTCCTCGATCTCGCCGATGCGCACGGTCAGGCGGTCCCAATCGTCGTCGGTCAGCTTGCCGCCGCGCATGGAAGCCAGGCGCACCTCCGCCTCCGCAGAGAAGATGCGCATCATGACCTCGGACTTGCTCATTTCCAAGCTGAACAGCGCCGATGCCTTGCCGTGCTGGATCGACGCCGACCGCATGAAATCCAGCGCCAGCGTGGACTTACCCACACCCGGGCGGGCCGCCACAATCACCATCTGGCCGCCGCGCAGACCATTCGTCAGGTCATCCAGGTCGGCAAAGCCGGTGGGGATGCCCATCTCCACGCCATCCTGGCTCTCTAACTGCTCGATCTCCCCCACTGTGGAGGCGACCAGTTCCGCGAAGACCTCGTAGTCCTCCTTCGCGGCATCGTTGGTGATGGCGAACATCTCCTGCTGCGCGCGGTCCACCACGTTATCCACGTCCGCACCCTCGGTGCCCGCATAACCCAGCTGCACAATCGTGGTACCAGCCTGAACCAGGCGCCGCAGCGTGGCCTTTTCCCGCACAATCAAGGCGTAGTAGCCGACGTTTGCCGAGGTCGGAGTCTTCTGGACGACGCTGTGCAGGTAATCAGCGCCGCCGATGAAGCTCAGCACGCCATCGCGGTCCAGGCGGCCACTGACGATGACCGGGTCTACTTCCTTACCCTCGCCGTACAGCTGAAGTATGGCGTCAAAAATAGTCTTGTGCTTCGGCACGTAGAAGTCATCGCCAACGAGGACCTCCACGACATCCGCAATGGCGTCCTTATCCAGCATCATGCCGCCGAGCACGCCCTGCTCGGCTTCCGGGTTCTGCGGCATCTCGCGGACAATCTGCTGAGCGCCGCCGTGACTGCCCTGGCCGCCACGGCCCCTGCGACCGCCCTGGAAACCCCCGCCGCGACGACCGGAGGACTCGAAGCCGCCCGCTCCCCCGGCGCCCGAGCCGGCACCGAAGCCACCTTCCGAGCCGGCGCCGAAGTCGCTGGGGTTGCCGAAATCGTCGAAAGGTTCCTCCGGCAGCGGGGCGCCGTCGTCGAAGTTCATGCCTGCATTCTTGGTCATGCCGACCACTTTAATGGCAGCGCGGGACAACCCCTAAGCGGCAATACAGAACGAGTTATCCACAGGTCTTGTGAATATACTTGTGGACAAAATGTGCATAACCCACAATCCCCCAGGATGGCTTGTGGATAACTTGTGGATAGCCAACGCTCTCACCTGCGCCTTTCACTATTTCTGCAGGTCAAAGGCGTGTGACTGGCGTGAAAGCTTCTCTCTTCATCGGTGGATAACTTGGGGATAGACAAACCCGCAGGCCAGGCGATTACGGTCAAACAAACCCCCAGGTCGCCTAAATCCTTAAATTATTCACACTTTATTCACCGCCATAACCGCTAGCCCGGTCGCCTTTCCGGCCGCCATGTAGATCAGCGCTATGACTCCCACTACAGCCACCGCCTCGACCGCTCCCTGCTCCCACCCGCGCGCCTCCAGCCCCCACACGTACGCCCTTCATGTTCGGTTTCCTAAGGGGAAGTAAAATATGGGTTTTCCTACACACTGCACAACCTTGGAGTACGGTGTGCCTCATGAATCCCACACCCACCGACCCAACCACCAGCTCCTCCGCCAACCCATCCACATCCACCCTCCCCGCGCTAACGGAAGCTACCGCTGAGCGCCCCCTCGACCTCCTCATCGTCGGCGCCGGCCTCTCCGGCATCGACCTCGCCTACCACGTCAACAAGAACTTCCCCGGCTGGAACTGGGCCGCCGTGGACTCCAACTACGACGTCGGCGGAACCTGGGCCACCTTCCAATACCCCGGCATCCGCTCGGACTCCGACATGGCCACGTTCTCCCTCCCCTTCAAAAAGTGGCCACACAAGGGCACCCTCGGCTCCGGCAAGCAGATCCGCGACTACTGTCGCGAAGCTGCCCAGGAAATCGGCATACTCGACCGCCTGCAACTATCTACCTGGGTCGAATCCGTGAACTTCCACACCGACCGCGGCCTCTGGGAGGTCACCATGCGCGTCGGCCGCCCCGGCCACGCAAACTCCGAAGGCACCGACGGCTCTGACTCTGCCGCCTCCGCCAACCCCGAGCAGCCGACCATCACCACGTGGACGCGCCGCCTCCACTTCGCCACCGGATACTACCGCCATGCTGAAGGGTTCACGGCGGAGATTGAGGGCGTCAATACCTTCGAAGGCACCGCCCTGCACCCGCAGCAATGGCCCCGCGACCTCGACGTGCGCGGCAAGAAGGTCACGGTGATCGGCTCCGGCGCGACGGCAATTACGCTGGTCCCGGCGCTGCACGCGATGGGTGCGGACGTGACGATGCTGCAGCGCACCCCCACCTACATCGCGCCGCTGCCGGAGACCGACACGATCAGCTCCCTCGTCGGCCTGGGCTTAAGCACCGAGCCCGGCAAATTCGGCCACCGCCTGGCGCGCACCCTGCACATCGGCCGCGACATGGCGCAATACCACCTGTGCCAGACCTTTCCCAGCATCGCGAAGCTCGTCTTCCGCGGCTGGAACCGCCTTTACCTGCCCGCCGACGAGGTCCGCCGCAACTTCACTCCCCCATACGGCCCGTGGGACCAGCGCGTCTGTAAGTCCCCCGGCGGCGATTTCTTCAAGGCTGTGCGCGGCGGGGCGAAGGTCGTCACCGACCACATCGAGCGCGTCGACGCCGGCGGAGTGCGGCTGCGCTCCGGCGGGTACATCGAGGCTGATGTCTTGGTGATCGCCACGGGACTACAACTTCTTGCTTTTGGTGACGCCAACTTCTCAGTCGATGGCGCCCCAGTACCCACCGAATCTCTGGTGGCTTATCGTGCCATGATGGCTAATCGACTGCCGAACTTCTCCTACACCATCGGGTACCTGAACCAGTCGTGGACGCTGCGCGCGGACATGACCTCGCGGTACTTGGTGCAGCTGTGGAAGGACATGGATTCGCGCGGCGAGCAGTGGGCGTGCCCGGTCCTGCCCGACGGCGAGCCCGCCGACCTGCCGCTCCTGGAGATGTCCAGTGGCTATATCCAGCGCAGCGTGGGGACTCTGCCGCGCCAGGCCGCTGGGGATCCGTGGCGGATGGAGCACGACTACATCAAGGAGCGCCGTACCTACACCAGTGCGGACAATACCCACGACATGGCCTTCGGTGTGGAGGCGCTGGAGGCGGCGGCTCCGCTGGCGGCTGGCGTCGGAGGCGGAGGGGCCGCTGAACTGCGGGTTTAGCACTTGCGCTGGTACTTGGGGCGCCGTGTGTGTGCTGGAATGCGGGTTTAGCAGCTGCGCCGGTACCTGGAGACACCGAATGTCCGCTGAGCTTCGCAGGTTGGGGTCGGCACAGAGCCTCCTGGAACTACAGGGAGCGCCCCAGGGGCTCTGGCAGACCGGCGGAGCGTGAATCCTGAGTTGCAGAGCCTTAAATGTCGGAAAAGTTGCATTCTGTTATCGCAAACCATTTGCAATCTTGCAAATATGCAAGTCAGCGAGTTTTCTTTGGTTCTCGGTTCCGGTGGCAATTTTAGTTTTGCAACTTTTCCGACATTTAGCCCTACGAAGTGCAACTTTTCCGACATTTAAAACCACCTACTGCAGTATCCCCAGACATTGACTGCCCCCTACTGCAACTTCCTTAGCAATTAGCGCCACTGGCGATGGCTGCCAGGTAAAAGGGCCAGGCAATACGGTCAGGCAGTATGGCCTGACTATGCAGCCAGGCAGTGTGGTCTAGCAGTGGCCGGGCAGCCGCCGAGCAGTACCCAGGCAGTGGCCGAACATCAGAAACCGGGCAACGGAAAAGGCCCCACGCACGAATGCGTGGGGCCTCAACCTGCTGTTGTCTAAGTTAAGTTTTTCTGGTGCGTTATAGTCGCACGCGCATCTTCGCAGCTCAGCGGCTAATTCAGCAGCCGCTTCGACGCCTAGCTGTGCAAGCATCTCGGCGGCAAGATTACCAGCTGGCCCAGCAGCTAGCACAGTAGCTAGCTTGGCAGCATGCTCAGTGGCATCTTCTGAACTCAGCGGCTCCTCGCGCAGCTCCGGGGCGTGAATGCCGCCGCGTGGTGTCTAAGCACGCGAACAGTGGTGTCTAATCACTAAGCATCCGATCCGTGGTGTCTAGGCACGGATCACGCGACCTGTGGTGTCTAGGCGCAGATCGCAGGAGCTCGCGGCGATGCCAGCCAACTGGAATGCTAGCCAGCCAAGCCAGCCAACTGAAACATCAGCCAGCCAGAGTAGGCCAACTTAATAGCCGACCATGCCAGCCAGCCGAAATGCCGGCCAAGCGGGGCGAAGTTACGCGGAAACGACCTCGAAACTCAGGGATGCAACGATGCCGTCGTGCAGCTGAACGTCCACAGAGTAAACGCCGGTTGCCTTAACATCGCCCTTGCGCAGCTTGATGGTGTGCTTATCCAGGGAACGACCGTTGGCCTTCTTCACTGCATCAACAATCTGATCTGCAGTGACGGAGCCGAAGATCTTGCCGGTCTCTGCGGTGCGGACCGCTACGGTCACGCCACTCAGGTTCTCCAGCTCTTCCTTAACCTCGCGTGCGTGATCCAGGTCGCGGATCTGTCGTGCTTCCTGCGCGCGCTTAATTCCTTCGATCTGCTTCTCAGCGCCGCGGGTAGCAACAATTGCGTAGCCGCGCGGAAGCAGGTAGTTACGTCCGTAGCCAGCCTTGACCTCTACGATGTCGCCGGGGACACCGAGCTTGTCAACGTTGGCGGTGAGGATCAGCTTCATGATCCAGCCTTTCGTTGTGCTTTGGTTTGACCAATTATGTTCAAAAAATTTAACGCTGACCAGCAGCTTTTAAGCTAGCCGATCAGAATGGCGGCTCGTCGTCGCCATCACCAAAACCGGACTGTGGGGCAGAGTTCCACGGGTCGTCATCCATGGCCGCATTGTGGCCACCGAAGCCCTGGTTGTTCTGTCCCTGATTACCCTGGCCACCCTGGTTGCCGGCGTTCCCGCCGAAGCCGCCCTGGCCGCCACCATTACCCTGGCCACCCTGGCCCGGACCGCCCTGGCCACCGAAGCCGCCGGCATTACCGCCGCCGAAGCCTCCGCCGCCACCAGCGTTTCCGCCCTGGCCGCCGCCACGGTATGCCTTGTTGATATCCGCGGTAGCGAAGCGCAGCGAAGGGCCGACCTCTTCCACCTCAATCTCGAAGACGGTGCGGCGCTCGCCGTTGCGATCCTCGTAGGAACGCTGGCGCAGTCGGCCGGTCACGATCACGCGGTCGCCCTTGTTCAGGCTGTTTGCCACGTTCTCGGCTGGTTGGCGCCACACGTTGCAGGTCAAAAACAGCGGCTCGCCGTCGACGAACTGACCAGCCTGCTGGTCGTAGCGACGGGGCGTGGAGGCCACGCGGAAGTTAGCCACTGCGGCCCCGTTGGGGGTGTAGCGCAGTTCCGGATCCGCAACGATGTTGCCGACCACGGTGATTTGGGTATCTCCCTGTGCCATGTTTCTTTCCTAACGTTGTGTGGTGACGTGTGGGCGTCAAAAAGAATAGAAGCCCGAAATGGTTACTGTGGTTACAGTGCTTAGGTTAGTGGTTTAAAGGTGCCTGTACAGTCCGTTCGGAACCTGCAGCTGTGAAAGCTACTGGTCCTTCCGCAGCACCTTGGTGCGCAGGATCTGGTCGTTGATGTTGAGCAGGCGGTCAATTTCCAGCACGGTAGCCGACTCACACTTCAGGTCGAGAACAACGTAGATGCCCTCTTCCTTCTTGTTGATCGGGTACTCGAGGCGACGCTTGCCCCAGATATCAACCTTTTCCACGGAACCGTTTTCCTTGCGGACAATATCCAAGTACTTGTCCAGCGACGGGGCAACGGTGCGTTCATCCTGGGAAGGGTCGATGATGATCATCATCTCGTATTGACGCACGGACCTCATCACCTCCTATGGTCTTGTGTTTCGGCCATACCCCTTTTGGGCATGGCAGGAGGGTCGTTGCGTCAGCAACTCTCTCAGCCTACCTGGTGCCCCGCGTTTTAAGAAATGCCTCCCTCACGCCCCAAGCCGAGCCCCACGCGCCCCTACGCTGCAACGAATACCGCCAACCCCACCGGCACGATTGTCAGGAACAAGACGGCGAAGCTGAAAAGCGTCCACACCTGCTTCTTCGACTTGCCGTACATAAAACTCGCGAAGCTTCCGCCCACGCACAGGAATCCCACCAGCACACTGGCCATGGTGATGATAATGGTCGTGTTATCCATCGTTGCTCTCTTTCTTTTCGGCGCCTTTCTTATTGACGCCCACTTCTCCGCCGGAACCATTCCCGTTCTCGCGCGCGGAGTGGTTGGTTGGCGCATCCGCAGGTGCCTCGGCTAGCGCGCCATCCTGCACCACGGCTGACTCCTCCGCCAGCACTCCGGCCAGCGGGTCGCGGCCTCCGTGAGCCTCGCGGATCGGGTCCGGGCTGCGGCCCATGATCTGCCGGATGACCAAAACCGCCATAAACACCAGCAGGCCTAGTCGGACGATGGTCACGGTATCGACCAGCCAGTGCGGCGCAGCCTGGTTCGCTGGCAGGAACTGCCACATGCGCAGGTACCAATACACAGTCTCCAATGCCGCCCAGCCAAAGACCAATCGCCAGCGGGGGAGAGCCAGCACCAGCAGCGGCACCAGCCATATGGAGTACTGCGGGCTCCACACCTTGTTTGTAATCATGAAGGCCAGCGTGGCCAGGAACGCCACCTGGCCGACCCGCGGAGTGCGCGGCGCGGCGAAGATGACCAGCCAGGCTAAAGCCAGAAGTGCGATCAGCAGCAGTACGCCTGTCAGCAGGTTGAGAGTTTCGACGCCTTCGACAGACCTGGTGGGAGACACGCCGTTCCAGGCGTCATTACCTACGATGTGCGCAATGACGGCATAGATGGTCGAGCCTTCCCAACCGCGTTCGGAGTTCAGCTTGAAGAACTGCGACCAACCTTCCGGCGCGAAGACCATGATCGGCAGGTTAATGACCAGCCAGCTGCCGAAGGTCCAGCCGACCAGCTTCGCCAGCGGAACCCAGGCGCGTTGGCGCAGGCACAGCAGGATCAGTGCGCCACCGATGAACGCGGGCCAGAGCTTCAGCGCCACGCCCACGCCCGTGGCCACGCCGGCCCAGCCGGGGCGCCGGTTGGCCCAGAAGACGAAGATGGCGACGGCCGCCGCGCAGGTCAGCAGGTCGAAGTTAGTGAAGGCGTGGACGATGACCAGGGGAGAGGCCGCCATCAGGAGCGTGTCCCACACTCGGTTGCCGGTGAGTTTCGTCATCAGGCCGGTGGCGATCAGCCAGAACAGAGCCAGGAAGAATGCGTTGACTCCGAAGTAGATCGCCGCGGGAGCTACCTGCGGCAGGGGGAGGAAGTTCCACACGGCCTCCACTGGGCGCGCGATCGCGGCCATCAGCCACTGGTACAGCCCCGTGAGCACGGGGTATTCCATGTACCGCGTGACGCCGTCGTCTACGAAGGAGGTGAAGTAGGGGAAGTCGAGGTTATCCAGCCCGCGGCCGGCATACAGGGAGATCGTGTCGGAGTAGCAGGCGGAGGTGAATTGGCGCTTCCCGGACCAGTCCACAAAGGGGTTGCCATCGCCGTCGAAGCCGGTGCGGATGCACTGCGCCTTTTGCAACCAACCGAACACTAGGAAGGTGGCGGCGGTGGCGAGCAGAACGCGCAGGGGAGTCCACCAGTTCGCTCGGCCGATAAGGGCGTGGGCGCCGGGTGGGCCGCCGATGAAGCGGATGAATCCGCGGGCCATCGGCTCGGTGCGGGAGGGCAGCACACGCTGCTCGGCGCGCTGGCCCGCGGCCGACTGCGTGGCCTGCTCTGCGCTCGAGTCCGCGCCCCGGCTCGTGGCCGAGCCCGCGGCCGGACTCCCGGCGGTCGGTTTCCTATGGGTTGAGGATTCCATCGATTAGGTCTTGTAGGTCATTGTTCTGCGGCGGGTTGCCACCACCCGGAGCCGGTCGCTGCGGCTCGGGCTGCGGCGCGGGCGCCGGCGGGGAGGCCGGTTCCGGAGCTTCCGGCTCTGCCTGCTCCTGCTCCTGGGCACCGCTGTCGCCACCCTGGGAGGCTCCTCCGCCGACGTAACCACCGCCGCCGGAAACCGCTGCACCGGTGCTGAACTGCTCGACCTCCTTGCCTTCCAGCGAGCGATCCATCACGCCCTTCCAGATCTGAGCGGGCAGGCCGGAGCCGTACATGATGCCGCCGTAGCTGTTGTGAATCGGCTTGCCCTCGGCAGTACCAACCCACACTGCGGTGGACAGCTGCGGGGTGGAACCCAGCATCCAGGCGTCCTTATTCTCGCCGGTATCGCCCAGCTGCGCCGTACCGGTCTTTGCAGCCGAGGGACGGCCACCGGCCAGCGAGTTGCCGTTGGAATACGCCGCAATGGGCTGCATCGCCTGGATCAGGCCCTTGGCGACTTCCTCGGAGACCACGCGGTCGCCTTCGTCCTTGGTGTTATCCAGCAGCACGTCGCCGTTGGAGTTCTCCACCTTCTGCACGAAGTGTGGGCGGTGGTAGATGCCACCGTTGGTCAGGGTTGCCAGGGCGGTGGCCATATCCAGCGGGCTGGACTGGTACATGCCCAGCGTGATGCCTTCTTCCGGCTTACCGTTTGCCTCCTGCAGGGTCTTGCCCACACCCGGCAGCTCCTCGGCCACGCCCAGGCGGTGCGCCATGTCGGCGACGTCCTGCGGGCCGCCCTTTAACGACTGGGTCAGGCGGATGAAGCTGGTGTTCAGCGACTGCTTCAGCGCTTCGGCGATGCTACATGTGCCACAGCTGGCGCCGCCGACGTTGTTTACCTGCGCGTCACCGGTCATGACGGGGGAGGAGTCGAACTGGTCGTAGATGCTGCCGCCCTGGTCCAGGTATGCAGCCAGCGCAAAAATCTTGAACGTAGAACCGGTCTGCAGGCCTCCCCCGGCGAAGTCGAAGCCCACTGGGTTATCGCCGCCGTACCAGGAGCGCACGCCGCCGGTCTTCGGATCCACCGAGACCACGGCCGTGCGCAGGCCTTCCTGCTGGCCCTCGAGCTTCTTGTGGATCTCATCCACCGCATCGGCCTGCATCTTCGCGTCGATGGTGGTGGTGATCTTCAGACCACCCGTATTTACCTGTTCCTCAGTGATGCCGGCGCGCTCCAGCTCTTCGATCACCTTGGTCTTGATCAAACCGTTGGTGCCCACGGCTTGGGTACTTTCCGCGGTTTCCGCCGGGTCCTTCACCTGCGGGTACACGGCGTTCTTGCGATCGGCTTCCTTCATGGCACCGATCCCAACCATTCCGTCCAGAACGTAATTCCAGCGCGATTCCGCACGCTCGCGGTTGGTCCACGGATCCAGGCCAGAGGGCGCCTGGATGGTTGCGGCCAGCACTGCGCCTTCCTCCGGGGTGAGGTCCTTGACGTCCTTATCGAAGTAGGCATGGGAAGCCGCGCTGATGCCGTAGGCGTTGCGGCCGAAGTAAATGGTGTTCAGGTAGGCCTCGAGGATCTCGTCTTTCGACCATTCGCGGGCCATCTTCGCGGAGATAACCAGCTCCTTGGCCTTACGGCTCAAGCTGAACTCGTCGCCGACCAGCGCGTTCTTCACGTACTGTTGGGTAATGGTCGAGCCACCGCCGGCGCCTTCGCGGCCCAGCACCTGGCCGATCGCCGCGCGGGCGAAGCCGGAGACAGAGAAGCCGGGGTTACTGTAGAACTCGCGGTCCTCCGCAGCCAGCACGGCCTGCCGAACTGCCATCGGGACTTCGTCGATCTTGACGTTCTGACGGTTACCCTCCGGCGGCACGATGCGCGCCAGCTCGGTGTTGTTATCGCTGGCCATGATGTAGGAGATCTGGTTGTTAACCAACTCTTCCGGCTCCGGCACCTTCGTCACCGAGTATGCGGTGAAGAATGCCACCAGCGGCACAATAATCATCACTGCCATGACGGCCGCCAGACCCGCGAAGAAGTTTCGCAGGGTGCGCTTATCGCGCCAGCTGCGCTTCTTGCGCGTCCTTGCCTTCAGCTTTCCATCGCCCACTGAGCGGGATCCATTCTTATTCACGCGAGTCTGTGGTCCATTCTTGTTAGGCCCATTCTTGTTGGGCCTGTTTTGGCCGTTGTTCTGCGGCCTCTTTCTTTGTGACGCCGCCGCCCCCGCAGCACCAGCCCCAGCGCCCGCTGCGGCTGCAGCTCGGCGGGGACCACCAGACTTCACCGGCTTGGTACCACGACCCTGCACAGGCTTACCCTGCACTGGACGGCCCTGTGCTGACCTGCCCCGTGTTGGGCGGCCTTGTGCTGGCTTGCCATTCGCAGCCCTGCGCTGGCCGGGCTGGCCTGGCTTGCCGGGCTTACCGGGCTTACCCGACTGGCCCTGGCGAGGCCTACCCGGTTGGCCCGGCTTCCGCTGTCCGCCACGGCCAGCTCCGGAATTTCCGGCACCACCGCGGGAGAACGGGTTCTTGGACGGCTTGTCGCTACTCAACTAGACGAGTCTCCTGATTGTCGATCGTGATTCCGATCAGCTCTTCTCGGATCAAGTGATTCCATCTACACTTCATGCACACTTCAACGGTGTGTATCGAGAACTCAGCATCCTGTTGCACATTCACTAGCGCATCAATAACACCATTGATCTCTCTTACACTACGCGCTGTACCCGACTTTTCACCTAATACGTCGCCGTGAATCCACTGCGTTTCCCTTAAATCAGGCCTTCCGCACACCGGACACGGGCGGTCGACTGCCTGACCTAGAACCTCCGCGGACGAAAGGAGCCGCGGGGTGGCGTCACCAACAAAGCGCTCGACGCCGCGCACCCGAGAAAGAGTGCGACGGCGATCGAGTGACCTATCAATAACCTTTCGCGAAATCGACACACCCACATTCTAAACACGGCCCGGACAACCCCACCGCGCGCGAGCTTGATCGATAAACCAACCCGGCTTGATCGGTAAACCTGCCGACGAAGAGCGGTTTTCACCAGGCCAAGCCCTAGCGTTGACCGCATGACATCTAAGACTTGCAACATCGCAATCGTGGGTCTCGGCAACTGCGCGACCTCACTGATCCAGGGAATTCACCTTTATTCTGACGCCGCCGCGACCGAGAACGTCCCCGGCCTCATGCACACCCAGTTCGGCCCCTACTCGGTCGGCGACGTGCACGTGACCGCCGCCTTCGACGTGGACGCCGACAAGGTAGGCAAGGACGTCTCCGAGGCCATCGACGCGGGCATGAACTGCACCATCAAGATCGCCGACGTCCCCCACACCGGAGTGACCGTGCAGCGCGGCCACACCTTCGACGGCCTGGGCCGCCACTACCAGGAGAGCATCACAGAATCCGACGCAGAGCCCGTCGACGTGCCGCAGGCGCTGCGCGACGCAAACGTAGACGTGCTGGTCAGCTACCTGCCCGTCGGCTCTGAGGAAGCCGACCGCTTCTACGCACAGTGCGCCATCGACGCAGGCTGCGCCTTCGTCAACGCCCTGCCGGTATTCATCGCCTCCGACCCAGAGTGGGCCGAAAAGTTCCGTGCAGCTGGCCTGCCGATCGTCGGCGATGACATTAAGTCCCAGGTCGGCGCTACGATCACCCACCGTGTGCTGGCCCGCCTCTTCGAGGAGCGCGGCGTGCGCCTGGAGCGCACCATGCAGCTGAACGTCGGCGGCAACATGGACTTCAAGAACATGCTGGACCGCGACCGCCTGGAATCCAAGAAGATCTCCAAGACCCAGGCCGTGACCTCCAACCTGCAGGAAAGCCCGCTGGCCGGCAAGGTGCACGACCGCAACGTCCACATCGGCCCGTCCGACTACGTGGAGTGGCTGGACGACCGCAAGTGGGCCTACGTCCGCCTGGAGGGCTCCGCCTTCGGCGAAGTGCCTCTGAACCTGGAGTACAAGCTGGAAGTCTGGGACTCCCCGAACTCCGCGGGCATCATCATCGACGCAGTGCGCGCCGCGAAGATCGCGCTGGACAGGGGAGTGGCCGGCCCGGTTGAGGCGGCCTCCAGCTACCTGATGAAGTCCCCGCCGACGCAGCTACCGGACGACGTCGCCCGCGCGCAGCTGGAAGAGTTCATCAACGGCGCATAAGAACTGGGTGCGGGAGTGTCGGTGCACGCCTTTGCAACAGTGGGCGTCACCGCCACTTGTTTCTATCCGTAGGGGGCAAAACAGCCTTGCTAGGCGACCCTCATGAGCATTTACTTGCAAAACTGTTGTATTTTAGTACCTATGGCTTCCACATCTCTTGAAATTGCCAAGAAACTGCGCCTCCCGTTGACGCGCCTGTACCTGCTGTACTTCCGCCAAACAGAGAGCTCGCACATCAGCATGGCGCAACTGTCGATCCTCATGATTCTCGAGGAAAACGGCCCAATGCGCATCAGCCAGATCGCGGCCACCGAGACGATCCGCATGCCCACCGCCTCCAACGCGGTCAACCAGCTGGAGACGATGGAACTGGTCACCCGCGTGCGCGACACCTCCGACCGCCGCGGCGTGAGCGTCGCCCTCACCGACAAGGGCCGCGAGGAGCTCGAGCGCCTGGGCGAGGAGCGTGCCGAGCAGCTGGCCAGCATGCTGGACAGCCTCAGCGAGGAAGAACTCAAGGAAGTTGCCGACGCCACCTCTGTCATCGAGCTGGTCCTGCGCCGCTACACTGAGTCCATAGAGGCAAAGCTGAACAACGACCAGCACTAAAGCTGGAGCTAGCGAGCAATTTTCCTTGAGCAACACCCCTAAGCCCGCCGACCCCCTCCGTCTACTCCTCACATGGCGCCCCGAATCCGCAGGTGACGAGGCTGCGCAGGTCGCCGCCTGGATCGCCCGCACGGAAACCATCGCCCTGCGCACCGCCACGGTCATCTCGCGCTCTTGGACGGCGCAGCCGGAGCTGGAGTTCGACAGCTACTCGGAGTGGATCGAAAAGGAATCCAAGGCTGTCTCCTCTGCCGCGCAGAAGGCGCTCGCTCTAGCCAAGCTGCCGGAGCAGATGCTGGACGCCGACGAACCCTCCACCGTCACTGTTGATCACTCGGAAACGAAGGCTCTTATTGACGCCGCCGCCGAGTTCAACGCCGACATGATGATCTTGGGCTCCCACCCCGCCGCGCCGCATTCTCGCTTCCGAATCGGCTCGACGGCTGATGCACTGCTGCACTACGCCCCGCTGCCACTACTGCTGGCTCCGCGGACGCCGAAGCTGTCGAAACGTGGCGTCACCAGGGTCAATTGCAGTTACATCGACACCGACCAGTCACACGAGGCCCTGCGCCGCGCCGCCGACCTGGCGCACCGTTGGAATGTTCCGCTGCGGCTGGTGGCGTTTAGCCCGCGCGGGGCGACGATGTACCCGACGGAGACGGAATTCATTGACAACTCGGACATGATGGTCGAGTGGCGTGAGCAGGCGCTGGCGCTGCTGGACCGTGGCCGGGACCGTGCGCTGAACAGGCACAGCGACCTGACCGTGCAGATGGAGGTCGGCAGCGGCTACGGCTGGTCCGGCGCGATTAACGCCCTGAAGTGGAAGAAGGGCGATCTGCTGGTGATGGGATCCAGCACGCTGGGTGGTTTCCACCGCGTGTTCATTGGGCCGTCGACGAACCAGATTCTGCGGCACAGCCCGGTGCCGGTCCTGCTGAGCACCGTCTAGCGCGCCTTAGCCCGGCGCCCGGTGCGCGAACCCGCACGGGTTCTGATTAGGTACCAACGGGTGTAGATTTGAGGTCATTATGAGCAATGAAGGTTTGAACAACGACCCCTCACCTGCTGATAACCCGGACCCTTCCTCCCAACCCGACGGCTCCGCTCCCGACGGCTCCTCTCCCGCAAGCTCCCAGCCAGGCGCTTCCTCACCCGAGGGCTCCCATCTCGAAATGTCCGAGCTGGATCGCCCCAGCGCCCCCACCGAGCTGGACTACGAGGCCGACCCGTTGCTCCGCCTCGAACGCAACAATAGGTCCACTCGCCAGGCGATTTGGTTCTTCGTTGGCGTGATCGTGGCCACCACTTTGTCTGCGTTCCTGATTTGGATTTCCTCCAAGGTCATCGGCGGCCCCTACTGCGATGCAGACTCCTCCGCACAGCTGTGCAGCCGGGTCTTCCAGCTGCTGTTTGCCATAGTTCCCACTTCCGTGGCTTTCTTTGGTCTGTTCGGCTCGGCTTTTATCACCTACTACAAGTGGAAGAACCACCAGCGCTGGCGTCCATGGGTGGCGGTTATCTGGTTCATCATGCCGTTCTGCATGGCTTGGATCACGTCGGTCGGCGCGTACCTGCTCCTCGACCACAACCTCTAGTTCTTCTAGTTCTCCAAACCCCGGGCCACTTCCACGAGCCCCGCGCCTCACTTCCGCCAGCCCGCCTGCTAGATCCACTGGCACCGCACCTCACTTCCCCCAGCCCCATCTGGTCTCGCGGGCAGTGTCCCAAATCGTCGAGTTATTGAAAGTAGAGCGTTTGAAGCCCAATATAGCAACGCTCTGACCTGCAAAAACAGAATAATTATACTTTAAGAGCTGGAATTTGGGACATTCGCCCCTCGAGCGGGCCGCCCAACCCGTCATCGACGCCTCGAAAAAGCCCAATCTGCGCCTTTCGGAAGCGTCACTGTGACGTTTCGGATGCATGATTCGCACTTTAGTTCGATTCAGCGCCTTAGAATCCGCAGCTTCCCTCCGTGACTGTAATGAAGGCGCACGCACCCCCAGCGCGGTCACGCACCCAGAACCCGCGCGCGGGCGCGTCAACACGCACCCCAGCCCGGCCGCTACTTCGCGACGATATTCACCATCTTGCCGGGCACCACGATGATCTTCGCCACCGTCTTGCCCTCGATGTGCGCAGCGACGTTCGGCTCCTCCAGCGCGGCAGCCTCAATGTCCTCCCGCGAAGCATCCGCCGCCACGTTAATGCGGCCGCGCAGCTTGCCCATCACTTGCACGGGCAGCTCGATAGTGTCATCTACCAGCCACTTCTCGTCCCACTCGGGGAAAGGCTCATAAGTGATGCCCTCGGAGTGGCCCAGGATCTCCCACATCTCCTCGGCGATGTGCGGCGCCACCGGCGACAGCATCTGCACCAGCGGTTCCACGGCCGCCCGCGGAGCCGCCCCAGCGGAGTAGGTCTTCGTCAGGTAGTTCACGTACTCGATCAGCTTCGCCACGGCCGTGTTGTCGCGCAGCTCTGCATAGTTTTCGTGAACCCCCGCGATGGTCCTGTGCAGGGCCTTTAGGTCTTCATCCGTGAGGGCGTCATCGCTCACAGAACCCTTACCCGTGTTCTCGTCGACGGCGAGGCGCCACGCGCGCTGCAGGAATCGCTGCGCGCCAACCACGTCCTTCGTCGCCCACGGCCGCGACGTGTCGAGCGGCCCCATCGCCATCTCGTACACGCGCAGGGTGTCCGCACCGTAGTCGTCGCAGATCTCGTCGGGCGAGACGGCGTTCTTGAGGGACTTACCCATCTTGCCGTATTCCTGGAATACTTCTTCTTCCTTTGTGACGCCCTCAGCCTCATCCGCCTCGCGAACCCAGAAGAACTTACCGTCGCGCTCGGTGACCTCCTCCGCGGGGACGTACACGCCACGGGAGTCCGTGTAGGCGTAGGCCTGGATGTAGCCCTGGTTGTAGAGGCGGTAGTAGGGCTCGAAGCTGGAGACTACTCCCAGGTCGAACAGCACCTTGTGCCAGAAGCGGGCGTACAGCAGGTGCAGCACGGCGTGCTCCACGCCGCCGACGTACAGGTCCACGCCGCCGGAGGGGCGGCCTTCGCGCGGGCCGACCCAGTAGCGTTCATTTTCGATGTCTACCAGGGCGTTGTCGTTGTTCGGGTCGATGTAGCGCAGCTGGTACCAGGAGGAACCTGCCCACTGCGGCATGACGTTCGTGTCGCGGTAGTAGGTCTTTTCTCCGTCGCCGAGGTCCAGGGTGACCTCGACCCACTCCTTGGCCTTGGCCAGCGGGGGCTGGGGGGCGGAATCCTTATCGTCCGGGTCGAAGCTGACGGGCTTGTAGTCTTCCACTTCGGGCAGCTCGACAGGCAGCATCTCCTCCGGCAGGCCGTGTGCCATGCCGTTTTCGTCGTAGACGATGGGGAAGGGCTCACCCCAGTAGCGCTGGCGGGCAAACAGCCAGTCGCGGAGCTTGTACTGGATCTTGCCGCTGCCTACGCCCTTGGATTCCAGCCACTCAATGGCCTTGTCGATGGCCTCCGCCTTGCCCAGGCCGTTGAGCTCTAAGCCGTCGGAATTGTTGGAGTTGATGTGCGGACCGTCCTCGGTGAACGCTTCGGTGAGCTCGGCGCCAGCCTCAGCGCCGGCGCCGGCCTCGCCAGCCTCAGCACCCGTGCCAGCCTCGCCAGCCTCAGCGCCCTCCGGCGCCAGCACCGGCACGATCGGCAGCCCGAACTCGGTGGCGAACTCAAAGTCGCGGGTATCGTGCGCCGGCACAGCCATGATCGCGCCGGTGCCGTAGCCCGTCAGCACGTAGTCAGCGATGAAGACCGGCACCTGCGCACCGTTCACCGGGTTAGTAGCATAAACGCCCAGGAAAACGCCCGTTTTCTCCTTGTTCTCCTGACGCTCCAGGTCCGACTTAGCGGCAATTGCCGCCCGGTAAGCCTCCACTGCGGCAGCTGGAGTCGACTGGCCGTAGGTCCACCGTGGGTCGACATCCGTGTAGGCGTCACTACCCGCAGAAGAACCACCGGACTGCGCAACGAGCGTATCCACCAGCTCGTGCTCCGGGGCCAGCACCATGTACGTCGCGCCGAACAGCGTGTCCGGGCGCGTGGTGAACACGTCAATGTCGTGGCCCAGGCAGTCGAACGTGACCTCCGCGCCGCGCGACCGGCCGATCCAGTTGCGCTGCATGGACTTCACCTTCTCCGGCCAGTCCAGGTAATCCAGGTCGTCGATCAGGCGGTCGGAGTACGCGGTGATGCGCATCATCCACTGCTGCAGGTTCTTGCGGAAGACGGGGAAGTTGCCGCGCTCGGAGCGACCCTCCGCCGTGACCTCCTCGTTCGCCAGCACGGTGCCCAGGCCGGGGCACCAGTTCACCGTCGAGTTCGAGCGGTAGACCAGGCGGTAGCTATCCAGGATCTCCTGCTTCTCGGCAGCACTGAGGTCCGTCCAATCGGAGCGCTCGGCAGCGAGCTTCTCTTCCAACTCCTTAATCGGGCGAGCCTTGCCCAGGGTGCCGTTGGCATTCTTGGCCTCCGGGTCGAACCAGGAGTTGTAAATCTGCAGGAAAATCCACTGCGTCCAGCGGTAATAATCCGTATCCGTGGTGGCGAAGCTGCGGCGCTTATCGTGGCCCAGCCCCAGGCGGCCCAGCTGGCGCTCCATGTTGGCAATGTTGGCCATGGTGGTGGTGCGCGGGTGGGTGCCCGTCTGCACGGCGTACTGCTCGGCGGGCAGGCCGAACGCATCGTAACCCAGCGTATGCAGCACATTCGCGCCCTTCATGCGGTGGAAGCGCGCAAACACGTCCGTGCCGATGTAACCCAGCGGGTGGCCAACGTGCAGGCCCACACCGGAGGGGTAGGGGAACATGTCCTGGATAAATTTGCGGTCCTCCGGCAGCTCCGCGCCCGGCTCCGCCAGGTCGCCCGTCGGGTTCGGGGCGTTAAACGTGCCGTTGTCGGCCCAGTGCTTCTGCCACTTGGCCTCGATCTTGGCCGCGAGGCCAGGAGTGTAGCGGTAGGAATTGTCTTCAGTGCTGCCGTTAGTCATGTTTTAACAGTCTAGTAGGTCGCCTGGACAGGGCAGGTTATTGCGTTTGGCTTGTTGGCCACCTGCGGTAATAGACTGTTTCGCATGATCGTGTTGACCGTTGTGTTGGTAGTCGTGGGCCTGGCCTTTTTCATCGCGGGCCTGCTGGGGGCTGTGGGGAAGTTGCCGGGTAATCCGGTCGTTGGCCTGCGCATTCCGGAGGTTCGTAAGACCGAGGAACTCTGGAACACCGCGCACCGCATTGTCGGCCCGGCCTGGATGGGAGCCGGTGCGGCGTTCATCGGCGCTGCGCTGATCACCCTGAAGGTGAGCGGTTGGATGTGGCTGGTCTTCGCATTGTTGCTGGTCGGCGCTGCTTTCTTGATCGGCCTAGGCTCCGCGTTGGGCGCCCACGCCGTCGCGCGCCTGGACGCCCGTGCTGCCCAGCTCGAGGCCGCCGAATCTTCTTGTTGCTCTAGCGGTGACGCCACCTCGGACTCCTGCTGCGGCGATTCCAGCGAGGCCGCCGGTGCTTCCGACACCGCTAGCGCTTGCTGTTCCGAACCCGGCGCTGACGCCAACACTGGCACGGGCACCGGCGCCGTCAGTGCGGAGGCGTGCGCAAGCGGCCAGGCTTGCGGCAGCTGCTCGCTGAACGGCTCCTGCGAGGGCGGCGGCGTGGACTGGGAGGCCGCCCAACGGGCTGCCTCGGCGCAAGACTCCGCGCAGGCCTAGCCCAGCTCCGTCGCCCCAGCTAACCCAGTGTTCTTCAGTATTCTGGGGAACCATGAGAGACTCCAACGCCACCGTCGTCGTATCCGGCACCACCAACGTCGACACCTTCGTCACCGTCCAGAATTTCCCCCAGCCAGGGGAAACGACCATCGCAGAACCCGGCATAGAGGGGCTGGGCGGAAAGGGCGCTAATCAGGCGGCAGCCTGCGCACACATGGGCGTCAATACCGTGCTTTTGTCTGCGGTAGGCACCGATCCGCAGGGCGAACTCGCGATCAAAGAGCTGCGCGAACACGGTGTGAACACCGACTACATCGTAAGTAGCCGGCAGCCAACCGGCCGCGCGTTCATCATGAACGACCCGAGCGGCGAGAACATCATTATCGTCACCTCCGGCGCAAACGAGCTGGTCAGCCCCGCCCAGCAGCGTGAAACCGTTGAGGAACTACGCCGCCAGGGGCCCGTGCCGATTGTGCTTGCGCAGGGCGAACTGACCCCCGAGCACAGTGCGGAGCTGCCGAAGCTGGTGGAGAACTCGGACTCCCGGCTGGTGCTGAACCTCGCGCCCGTGACCACGCGCGACCCCGACCTGCTGGCCGTGGCCGACCCCCTGGTGCTGAATGAGGGCGAGGCCGCCGCGGTGCTCGACACCGCCCCCGGCACGCCCATCGAGGAGCTGCTGGAGCGCCTGCGCCCCATCGCTCGCTCTGTGGTGGTTACCTTGGGGCAGCGCGGCGCCATGATCTTGGAGAGTGACGCCGAACCGGTGCACATCCCCGCCGTCTACGTCGAGCGCGTCGTAGACACCACTGGTGCAGGTGATGCGTTCTGCGGCACGCTCGCGGCAGCGCTGGCGCAGGGGGAGAGCCTGGTGGATGCGTGCACGTTGGGTGCGGCGGCCGGGGCGCTGGCCACGCAGAAGCGCGGCGCGGCGGGGAGCTACGCCACCGAGAACGAAATTCGTCGACTAGGAGACGCATAAATGACTCAGAAGATCATCCTGGACTGCGATCCGGGGCACGACGATGCGATCGCCATGCTCCTGGCCTGGGGAAACCCAGACCTGGACCTGCTGGCGGTCACGACGGTGGCGGGCAACCAGACGCTGGAGAAGGTCACCAAGAACGCCCTGGCGCTGGCGCGCGTCGGCAAGATCACTGGCATCCCCTTCGCTGCCGGGGCGGACCGCCCGCTGGTGGCGCCGCAGATCATTCCGGAGGAAATCCACGGGGATAGCGGCCTGGACGGTCCCCAGCTGCCCGCCGCCGGGGCCGAGCTGGATCCCCGCCACGCGGTGAACCTCATCGCGGACATTATTTGCGACAGCGAACCGGGGGCCGTCACCCTCGTCCCCACGGGAGCGCTGACCAACATCGCCCTGTTCGCCCGCATGTATCCCGAGCTGGTGGAGAGCGTCGGTGGCGTCACCCTGATGGGTGGCGCGCACCACGCTGGCAACATGACCCCGAGCGCCGAGTTCAACATCCTGGCCGACCCGGAGGCCGCGAAGATCGTGTTTGGCGCGGGCTGGCCGGTGACGATGGTCGGGCTGGATGTCACGCACAAGGTGCTGGCCACGCCGCAGCGGATGGAGCAGCTGGCGGAGGTCGACACCGACGTGGCGAGGTTCATCGCGGAGCTGGTGGAGTTCTTCGGCGGCGCGTACATGAAGGAGCGGCACTACCCCGGCCCGCCGATGCACGACCCGCTGGCCGTCGCGGCCGTTGCAGACCCGCAGGTCGTGCGCACAATCCTGGCGCCCATCGACGTGGAGACCAAGGGCGAGCTGACGCGCGGGGCGACCGTCGTGGATCTGCGGCGCACCTGGGGTAGCCAGGATGGCGGGCAGGACCCGACGGCGCTGGGCACGGCGGATGATTCTGATATTGACGCCCCCGCCTCCGCAGCGGGCGCTACCCTGCGCACCCGCGTGGCTGTGGACGTCGACGCAGAGCGCTTCTGGAGCCTGCTGGTCGAAGCGCTGCAGCGGATTGGGAATACGGGGTTTTAAATAAGGGCCTCTAAAGGGGTTAAGCGGCCTGCGCAGCCGACCAGCCGACTTGGCTAGCGCAGCCAGCCAAAGCCTAGTAGGTAGTTCTCGACGTCTAGGACGTCCTCCACGGTGGCGTCACTACCCAAAACCGTACGGTGCGCGGCGGCGATGTCGCTCGTCGTTGCCGGGATTAGGTTCTGGGTGAACAGCTCCATAGCAACGCGCTCCACGGCCGGGGTGCTATCCAGCACTTCAAGGCCGGTGCCAGTGGAGCTCGTGAATACTGCGGAAACCTTGTCCAAGATCTCGCTGAAGGCCATCATTGGGCTCACCTCTTCGCTTTCAAGTTGAATGGTGCCTTCGCTCTGCGGCACTTCATACAGATACCGCAATGGTTACAACGATTGAATCTACCAACAAATTTCCGAGAATCCACCTTTTTGTCTAAAAAACCTCAAAAGGCCAGCAAGGTGACCCAAGTCACCTCGCTAGCCCAGAGTTTGTAGCTGCGAGCCTAAAGCTCCATGCAGCCTAGTGGTGGCCGCCCATTCCCGGGAACAGGTTCCAGCCAAAGTAGTGGTTCAGCGAGTCCTTCGCGACCCACACAATAGCCAGGACGATCACGAACGCCAGCACCGCGTAGACGGTCCATCCCAGAACTTTCATCTGGGTGGAAGCCTCGGTATCGCCGACAACCACGCCGTTTTCGTCGCGAATTGGGTCACCGGTCATGCAGCGCATGCCCAAGGAAAAGAGGATCGGGATACCGGCACCGAACAGCAGCGCCAAGCCAGCTACTCGGATGATGGCCTCGAAGATTTCAGCAACAGTCATTGTTCTTCACGCTTTCTATGTTTGTTAGTGGCGAAGCTGCGCGAGGCTTACTTGCCTGCGTTACCTGCGTTGCCTGTGCTGCCTAGACCGGGGTGTTTCGGATCCGCGACGACCTCGGCGACAGTATCGGAAGGGGTGGGGTAGCCAGCGCCAACCATCTCCGGGTCGTGCTCGGTGGTGGGGTCGCGGTCAGTGGTCTGCGCGGCGGCAGCGGTGGTACCAGTCTTGATGGAAGAGTCGACGGACTCGGAGTTCGGATCCCAGTCGTCATTGACGTTGTTCGCATCGACCGGGTTCATGCGAGCGCGGACAACAATCACGACGGTCATGGCGATCAGCAGGATGAAGTCGACGATCACGCCGCCCATGGTGTTGGTCATCTTGGACACACCGGTGGCGATCCACCAGGAAACAAAGCCAACCACGGCGGCACACGGCAGGGTAATCAGCCATGCGGCAACCATGCGCATTGCCACACCCCAGCGAACTTCAGCACCCTTACGCCCCAGACCGGTACCCAGGATGGAGCCCGTGGAGACGTGGGTGGTGGACAGTGCCATACCGCCGGCGGCGGAGGTCAAGATAATGGCAGCGGAGCTAGACTCTGCGGCCATACCCTGCGGGGACTCGATCTCCACCAGGCCCTTGCCCAGGGTGCGGATCACGCGCCAGCCGCCGGACAGGGTGCCTGCCGCGATGGCCACTGCACAGGCGATGATGACCCAGGTCGGGATTCGGGCTGCCTCGTCTGCGGAACCAGCCGCCACAAGAGCCAAGAAGATCACGCCCATGGTCTTCTGCGCGTCACCGGCGCCGTGTGCCAGGGAAACCAGGCAGGCGGTGACAATCTGGCCGTGGCGGAAGTGTTCGTTCTTCACCTTGTGCGGGATGGTGTTGGTCACCCAATAGATCATGAACGTACCGACCGCGGAGACCATTGCCGCGATGAATGGGGAGGCCACTGCCGGGACAATGATCTTGCCCATGATGGAGCTCCAGGCAACACCGCCGGTACCCAGGGCAGCAAAGGCTGCACCGATCAGGCCGCCGAACAGCGCGTGGGAGGAGCTGGAGGGCAGTCCCAACAGCCAAGTGAACAGGTTCCAGAAGATACCACCGATCAGGCCGGTGAATACGACAAGCAGCAAGGCATCGCCGTCACTGCCGCTGGCTAGATCATAGGAATCGAGGTTGACGATGCCCTTCGCGACCGTTGCGGCCACGTTGACGGACAGGAATGCGCCGACCAGGTTCAGAGCAGCAGAGATGGCGACTGCCGTGAACGGCTTCAGCGCACCGGTAGCGATGGAGGTTGCCATCGCGTTGGCCGTGTCGTGGAAACCGTTGGTGAAGTCGAAGGCCAGTGCGGTGAGCACCACAATGACCATGATGATGAGTGTCGTTGTCACAACTGTGACCCCTTACATTAAGTAATTTCTATTACTGGCGGTGAATTCGGAATAGGCCAGTAGCCAAACACTCGAGTGGCTCCTGTGGAGTTCCGACAGGAAATTAAGCTACTCCGCCCCCTATTGCTGAACAACATTGCAGAATTTAGCCCCGCTCTATCCTTGAATTTTCTTCTCCGTCGGCGTTTTAGCTGGTACAAGCGATTTTCTTAACGCCACACTCCAAACCCTATCGCATTGAACAAACACCCCCGCGTCAATTTAGCGTAAAAGATTCATGCTCGCGCCGGAATTTGTTAACCTTGCGTTCATTTCAGCCAGGATTGCTACCCGATGATTGATAACTCAATCTTTAGGCCTTATCGGAAACCTATTGATGTATTAGAGTGCTAACCAAATGTTCTGCTGAAGTTTTGACATAACACACGGGAGCCACCCATGAACTCCACCAATCCGCACGCCGACAACGCACCATCCGGAAAGCCCGGTGGCGAGGCCGACGGAACCACAGCCGCAGCTGCGGCAACCTCCCCGGATCCGGTCGACTCCCGCCCCGGCGGCATCGGCCTGCTGATGACCGTGCTGATCACCGCGGCCGTCGCGTTCCAGCTGAACGCCTCCATGCTCTCGCCGGTGTTGGCCACCATGGCCCGCGAGCTGAACACCGACGAGGCCGCCACGGGTCTCACCCAGACCGCCTTCTTCACCGGTGGAGCCATGTGCGGCCTGTTCCTGCCGCGTCTGTCGGACATTGTCGGCCGCCGGAAGATCCTCGTCATCATGCTGGGCGTGATGTCCCTCGGCGGCCTCATCGCCGCGCTGGCGCCGAACATTGGCGTGCTGATGGTCGCCCGCGCCATGCAGGGCATCGCCGGCCCTACGATCCCCATGACCTTGATCATCCTGCGCAGCCAGGTCAAGGAGGAAGTCCGCCTGGGCACCCTCATGGGTCTGCTCGCCGCCATCAACGGCGGCGTCGCCGGCATCGACGTGATCCTCGCCGGCTGGATGGCCGAGCAGTGGGGCTTCCGCTCCGTCTTCTGGCTCATCGCCATCATTGGCATCATCGCCACCCTGGTCGTTGCCTTCGGCGCACCGGAATCCAAGCCGTCGGACAACGTGAAGATGGACTGGGCGGGCGCTGCCCTGCTGGTGGTATCGGTGCTGTGCATCACGTTGGGCGTCAACGAGGCAGGCAAGGCCGGGACAGCGAACTGGCTGTACGTCATCGCCATGTTCATCGTCGGCGCGGTCGTCTTCCTGGCCTTCTGGAAGTACGAAAACCGCCACGACCAGCCACTGGTCGCCCCGAAGTACCTCGCCCGCCGCCACACCTGGGCGCTGCTAGCCACCACGGTGCTGACCATGACCGGCGTGTTCGCCGCGGTCAACGGCCTGGCTATCTCCCTGGCTCAGAATCCAGACGCGGGCTTCGGCCTGGAGGCCGACAAGGCCTCCCTGTGGCTGCTGACCCCCTACGCCCTCATCGGCTGGGCCGTCGGCCCCTTTGCTGGACGCTGGGCACCGAGGGTCGGCTACGGACGGCTGATCATCATCGCCAACCTCGCCAGCGCGGCCCTCATGCTGGCTCTGGCATTCGTCAGCGTGCACTCCCTGCCGGTGCTGATCATCACAGTGATCCTGCTGGGCGTCACCTACGCGGGTATCGGCAACATCGTCATCAACAACCTGGGCGTGGTGAACTCCCCGAAGGATAACGAGGGCTTCCTGCCCGGCATGAACTCCGCCGCCTTCAACTTGGGCGCGGGCGTGTCCTTTGCCGTGCTGCCGGTCTTCCAGGTCGCGGGCTCCCCGCAGGGCTCGGATTCCGCCGCGGGTTATATCACCGCGTTCATCGTCGCCGCGGTGATCCTCGGCATCGCCGCGGCCGTGGCGGCGCTGATCCCGAAGCAGACCGTCGCGGAGCTCGACCGCGCCATCGTCTAACCCCCCGGGCGCCGCGCGCAGGTCCACGCACCACTCCGCGCGCCGGCCCCGCAGACGCCCAACCCACCGGCGCCTGGCCCGTTGTGGACGGTCAAGGTTCGCGGAGGCGAGGGCGTCAATAAGATAAAGACCCATGGCAGAGAAACAGTCGCTATGGCACCGCATCGTTAATTACCGGCCGGACTTCCTCATCGTCCTGATCGTCATTGCGGTCGTCGCGGCGATCATTGTGCCCGTGCGCGGCGAGGCGGCGGATGTCGCCAACACCATCACCAAGATCGCCATCGCGTTCCTGTTTTACCTCTACGGTGCGCGCCTGTCGCCGCAGGAGGCTCTGAAGGGCCTAATGCACTGGCGACTGCACCTGCTGATCATGGTGTTTACCTTCGTGGTCTTCCCGCTGATCGGCGTGGCGATGATGCCACTGAAGGCGGTCGTCGGAAACGAACTCTACCTGGGCATTCTCTTCTGCACCCTCGTGCCATCGACGGTGCAATCCTCCGTCGCCTTCACCAGCATCGCACGCGGCCACGTCGCCGCCTCGATCGTCGCGGCCAGCGTCTCTAGCCTGCTGGGAGTGCTTTTCACACCGTTGCTGGTGCTGCTGCTGATGTCTTCTTCGGAAGGCTTTCATATTGACGCCACCACGTTCCTCGACATCGGAGTCCAGCTACTGCTGCCGTTTGCCATCGGCCAGCTGCTGCGCAGGTGGGTGTTCAAGTTCGCGGCCTCCAAGGCGACGAAGAAGGTGGACCAGATCTCCATCGGCCTGGTGGTGTACGTCAGCTTCTCGGAGGGCATCGTCTCCGGCGTGTGGAGTTCCGTCAACTGGCTGACGATTCTGGGACTGGTGCTGGGCTCCATCGCGCTGGTTCATTTGATGCTGGGCGTGACGAGCGTTACCTCGCGGAAGCTGGGATTCGACTACGCCGACCAGGTAGCCATCCAGTTCGCGGGCACCAAGAAGTCCCTGGCCTCGGGGCTACCGATGGCGGCGGTGATGTTCGGCGGGGCGAGCCTGGGCATGATGATCCTGCCGCTGATGATCTTCCACCAGGTGCAGCTGGTGATCTGCTCCTTGCGTGCCAGCACCTATGCCGCGCGCTTCCCGGAGGGCGAGAAGACCGCGGGCGCGCACACCTGGTAGCCGCGCGGGCGCCTACTGCGCCTATTCCGGCTTCTGCAGCCGCTTGACGTAACCCATGCGCGGGCGGAAGCCCGCCGGGTGCTTCATCTGCGCCACCGCGTCGGCAATCACCAGGCGGAAGCGCGGCTGCATCGGCGGCATCTGGGAGATCGAATACCAGCCCACCTGCGTGGACTCGTCGTCGCCGATCACCGGCTCGTCGTTGAACTCGCCGGTTTCGGGGTCGGGGATCACAGTGCAGCGGACGGTGGTGTCCACGTAGCTGGTCACATCCCCATTCGGGTATTCCACGGGGCCGACCTGGCCCACGCCCAGCAGCGCATCCACCTGCACGTGCAGGCCGGTTTCCTCCCGTACCTCGCGGATGGCCGCCAGGTGTGGCTCCTCCCGCGGGTCCACGATCCCCGTCACGGGGGTCCACTGACCGTCGTCGGCGCGCTTGACCAGCAGCACCTCCGGCACGGCCCAAATGGGTGCGTCCTCTGGGACGTCCCGGATGACAATGGCTGTCACGCCGGGCAGCCACAGTTCGTCGTGGCCGATTTTCTTGCGCAGTTCAACGATGAAATCAGGGGTCGGCATGGGCGCTATTCTACGGTGCTGGGGCTATGTGCGGCGGGGGAGGGGGCGTCAAAAAATAAGGTTCACCAGCACCAGATACAGCACCGTGCCCAGCAAGATCGACAACGTGGCCGAGCGGCGCCAGAGGTGCAGGGCAATGGTGAAGGCCAGGGCGATGGCGACCGCCGCGAAGCCGCCCGGCGCGTCGGCCTGGCCGGAGACGGTGTAGACGACCAGGAGGGTCATCACGCCAACGGGCATAGCCAGGCCCAGCCAGGCGACCAGGTCGGATTCGCGGAAGAAGCGCAGGGCGGCGAAAGGCAGGCCGCGCAGGGCGAGCGTAACCAGGAATATCGAGCCGAGAATCGCGAGGGTGGGGCCAAGTTCCACGCCCTCGGGGAGGCCCGCGGCAGCCTGTAGGTGTACGGCGGGCGCAGCAAGCGCGACAGTGGTGGGCATCTACTCCACCTCCCGGGAGGCAGCGTTATCCGCGCCGACCTTCAGCCGCAGCGCGCGGTCCAGCGGCGGGCACAGGAAGCGCACGATGAGGCTCACAAAGTACAGGCTCATGCCGATCATCAGCATGTTGTCCGGCGAGATCAGCAGGCCGACCAGCCCACATAGCGCCGCCACGATCGGCAGGGAGAGGTCCTTGAAGCTCACGAAAGCCTCGATCGCCAGCACCGTGAACAGGGCGATCAGCGCAAACTCCATGCCCTGGATCTCGAAGGGCAGAGCACTGCCGAACAGCGCGCCGAGCACACCACCGCCGACCCAGCCGATCTGCAGTAGAATCTGCACCGCCATCACGCGGGCAGTCGACCATTTCGCGTCGCGCCGGGCGGCGAGGATCGCATACGTCTCATCTGTCAACGCATAGATGCCATATGCCCTGGCCAGCCAACCGCGCACCTGGGCGATGGGGTAGTTCAGGGCGTAGAAAGCGTGGCGGAAGTTCACCAGGAATCCGTACAGCGCCGCGCTCAGCGGCCCCACGCCACCCGTGACCAGCGAGACCGCCAGGAACTCCATCGAGCCCGCGTAGATGACGAAGGAGAAGATCGGCGCCCACCACCACGCAAAGCCGACCTGAGTGATCAGCAGGCCAAAGGCCAGGCCCAGCGGCACCATGCCCAAGGCCACGGGCCAGGCGTCGGCGATGCCGGCGCGCCAGTCAGCCTTCCTGTCGCGGTGGGTGCTGCTCGCGGTCATCTAGTTACGCTCCGGGTGGCTCGCCCAGGTTGCGAACAGGTTCGTGGGGAAGGGGCTGTTCTTCATGATGTGACGCCACGTCTCCGCCGGTCGGTCCGTGAACACATCCTCTGCGGTTGCGGCCTGGAGGCCGGCGATCCCGGAATCCAGCCAGCCGCGCACGTCGGCGGCGTCGAGGAGGACGTAGCTGTGGAAGAGCCGCAGGCCGCGCAGCATGGAGGGATCCACATGGCCGACGACCTGCGCTACCTGCTCGTCCACGCTGGGTGCCTCTTCGGCGGTGCTGACCAGCATGAACTGCCCGCGCGCGCCGAAGCGGGCAGCAGGGGTCGCATTGGCTTCAGGGCTGCCGCTCGCCGCGTCCAGCTCCAAACGGTCAGCGTCCAACAGTCCGACGGCGAGCACGACGGGTTCGTTGTCTCCGCCGATGAAGAAGACCTTCGGCTTGGTGAGCTTCTCCGCTAGCGAGGGTAGGTGATTGGCAACGGCTTCGCTGCTCATGAGGCCCAGACGGACGGCAACGATGGTGGCCCCGCCTGCCTGTGCGGCACCGGATCCCTGGCCATCGGCCTCCGGGTTCTCCTGCACTTCCAGCACCAGTAGCGCGTCCGCGCCGGGCAACCCCGGCACGGCGAGCACACCGGGGGAGGTGCCAAAGGCATCCACGAACGCCTCCAGGTGTGCGGGCTCAATGGCGGCGGTATCCAGGTAGCCATCCGGATCCACAACCACGGCGGGCGCCTGGAAGATCACGTCGCCGGGCTGCACGTTGAACTGGTCCTCCGTGCCGTTCTGGGCGCCGTCCGGCTGCCCTTCTGTGCCATTCGGCTGCTGGTCAGCGCTCACTGCGACCCACCTTTCTGTTCGCCCCACCATTGTTTCAGCGCGGCGATGGCGTCCTCACGCTCCATCGGTCCGCGATCCAGCCGCAGCTCCTTCAAGTACGCCCAGGCCTTGCCCACATCGGGGCCGGGCTTGAGGTCCAGAATCTGCATGATCTCGTTGCCGTCCAGGTCGGGGCGGACGGCGGCGAGGTCCTCCTGCTCCTGCAGCTGCTCGATACGCTTTTCCAAATTATCGTAGGTGCGCTGCAGCCTCTGGGCTTTTCGCTGGTTGCGGGTGGTGCAATCGGCGCGAACCAGCAAGTGCAGCAGTGGCAGCAGCTCGCCGGCGTCGTTGACATAACGGCGCACGGCGGAGTCGGTCCAAGTGGATTCGTTGTTGTCCTTTTCCCCTGCGCCACGGCGAGCGTCCTGGTTCTGCCCCTTGCCCTGCGTGTCCGCGTAGCCGTGGAAGCGCATGTGCAGAAACACCAGCTGGCCGATGTCCTGGACGTGCTGCTTGGAGTACTTGAGCTTGCGCAGGCGACGGCGGGTGATGCGCGCGCCGACAACCTCGTGCTGGTGGAAGGTCACCGCGCCGGATTCAGTAAACGCCCTGGTGTCGGGCTTGCCGATGTCGTGCAGCAGCGCGGCCATGCGCAGTTCCAGCGAGGGCTCCAACCCGCGCTCGGCCTCCAGGTTCACGGCGTTGCGAAGCACCTTCAGCGAGTGCCAGTACACGTCCTTGTGCTGGCGATGCTCGTCTTGCGTGAGCTTCAGAGCCGGCAGCTCCGGCAGCACGTGGTCGGCTAGCCCGGTCTCGACCATCAGATCCAGCCCCACCCACGGAGCCGCGCCGAGCATCAGCTTGTTCAGTTCGACGGCCACGCGCTCGACGGTGATGCGGCTGATCTGCTCGCTCATCGCCGTCATTGCTTCCTTGACTCTCTTGGTGACGCCGAACTCCAGCTGCGAGACGAAACGGCACGC
This sequence comes from Corynebacterium sp. c24Ua_83, assembly GCF_039907245.1. Lineage (NCBI taxonomy): Bacteria > Bacillati > Actinomycetota > Actinomycetes > Mycobacteriales > Corynebacteriaceae > Corynebacterium > Corynebacterium sp. c24Ua_83. The sequence goes on from NZ_JASBOI010000006.1 coordinate 66,719, forward strand.
GCGGAGCATGCGCAGCGGGTCGTCGTTGAAACTGATCTCCGGGCTGTCCGGGGTGTCTAGCACTCCGGCCTGGAGGTCTTCGAGGCCGTTTAGGGGATCGCGGAGCTGGTGATTTCCGTCGGGGGAGAGCTCCAGTGCGATGGCATTTGCGCGGAAATCGCGGCGGATGAGGTCTCCGTCGAGGCTGTCGCCGAAGGAGACCTCGGGGTTGCGGGACTGGCCGTCGTATTGGTCGGCGCGGAAGGTGGTGATCTCCAGGATCTGGCCCTTGACCAGCGCAGATACGGTGCCGTATTCAATGCCCGTGTCCCACACTGTCTCTGCCAGGGGCGTGACAATGTCGACGATGGCCTGTGGCCGGGCGTCGGTAGTGAAGTCCAGATCGTGGGAGAGGCGCCCCAGCAAAGCATCGCGTACCGACCCGCCGACGAGGTAGAGGCTGTGGCCAGCGTCGTGGAAGGCCTGGGTGAGTGGCAAGAGGTCGCGGTCAAGCGCGCGCAGGGAGGTAAAGACCTCCTGCAACATGCCTTCAATCGTGCGCGAGCTGGCCGGCGCAGTGGCCTGCTGCGCCGGCTGTGCCGCCTTGCCGGGCTGCGCAGGATCCGGGTTTGCGGGGGAGTGGGCGGGTTTCGTCACGTTGCCAGATTCTACTAGCCCCCTCGGACCGGCCAACGGCCCCCTCATAACCTCCCAAACCTCCCGCACAGGCGCCAAGTCCCCCTCAAATCCTCCCCAACCCCGCGCACAGGCGCCAAGTCACCCTCAAAATCTCCCTAGATGGGCGGTGAATGTCGTTAGAACGGGAATACGCCGAGCAGAAGCTAACGCCCAGAAAATCCGCAATCCTCTGACCAGGCACTTTGCATAATCGACGCTCGCTTTCAATAACGTATTCCCGTTCTAACGACATTCACCGGCTTACGGCCTGCCGGAACCCCAGAAGCCTGCACACGCGCACCACCAATACCCGCACACCGCCCACGCACCGCCCGCAGCCCATCCCACGCGCCAACCCGCGCACCACCCGCAACTAGTTACAAATTCAGTTACAATTTCGCCTCCACTCGCTTCCATTCAGTTCCACATTGCACAGATAACCGGCTATCGTTATCAGAATGAGTGGAAACGACAGCACCGGAAACGGCACGCCCCGCCGCCGGCGCCGCCGTTCAAGAAGAAGGCACCGCTCTGGCAACAGCCAGCGCGGCCAAAACTCCCAGCAGCAAGGCTCCCAGTCCGGCCAGCGCAGCCAACAGAGCAACGGCCAACACGGCCAGAACTCCCAGAATAGCTCCAACCAAGGCAAACGCAAGAGCAACAGGAACCAATCCCACCGCAGGAAGGGCGCCAGCTCCAACTCCAACAACCGCAACCGCCAGCGCAACCGCAATAACTCGCGCCCGCGTTCTTTCGACGAGCACTCCAGCCTGCCGACCTCCGTGGAGACCTCCGCGGGCGGCCTGGTTCTTTCCGGCCTGGCGGAAGCCGTGCAGCCAAATGGCGAAGTCGACTTCTCCGCAATCTACGTGGCCCTCATCGGCCGCCTGGATCGCCGCGGCAGGCTGCTGTGGTCCATGCCGAAGGGGCACATCGAACCGGATGAATCCCAGCACGCCACCGCCGAGCGCGAGGTGTGGGAGGAAACAGGCGTGGCCGGGGAGGTCATCGCCGACCTCGGCACCATCGACTACTGGTTCGTCTCCGAGGGCATCCGCATCCACAAAACCGTCCACCACCACCTGCTTCGCTATGTCGATGGGGACCTGAACGACGAGGATCCGGAGGTCACCGAAGTCCGCTGGCTGCCCGTCAACCGCCTGATCGAGCACCTGGCCTATGCCGACGAGCGGCGCCTTGCCCGCCAAGCCTTCGATAACCTCGCCGATCTCGCCCGCGCCGAGGCCGAGGCTGGCCGTGCCACGCCACGCTAAGGAGCGCTAACGGATTGCCAGCCGATGCTGTTAGAACTAATAGCGACTAACTACTACTAATCACTAGCTACCAATTGCTAACAATTGCTACCGATTGCTTTGGTAAGCGTGTAATCGTGCACAAAGGTGAGCGCAATGTCTAGATTCCCCCACGCCTGCACGGCGTTTGGTGTTTCTGTCGCGCTCTGTGGCCTGTTTGCCCTGCCTGTGGCCCCGGCCGTCGCTGCCCCTATTAATGACGCCCCCTCGGCCTCCACCACTCAATACTCAGCCCAGGGGCGGGCCCCGGACCCCACCGACCCCGCGGTTCACGAAGATTCCACCTGGGCCAACCCGCTGGCCCGCGCGACGGATCCGCAGCAGGACGTGGACCTGGAGATCATCGGCATTGGCACCAGCTCGAGTGTCCACGCTGCCGCTGGCCAGACTTATACCCTCCGCATCCGCAACGACCGCTCCCACGCGCTGAACAATCTTTCGCTCACCTTGTTCTATCGCTCGGCCGCCACTGCCGCGGAAGTGCGCGTCGCGCAGCTTGCCAACCAGGGCGAATACTCCCTCAGCAGCCAGCCTCTGCAGCTCGACGGCACGCTCAGCCCCGGCGAGACGCGCGAGGTCACGGTCACCGTTCCTGCGGCCGGTGCTTCCATCGATTCTTCTCGGGACGCCCCCTCGCCCCAACCGCTGGACCTGCCGCCTCATGCTTTTGAGGAACCCGGCGCTTATCCCCTGTTGTTTAGCCTGAGCGGCCAAGAGACGAACCCGGAGAGCCCGGAGCAGGGAGGTACGCAGTACCTGGCGGTGGCGCGAACCACGCTGAGCGTGAGGGCGTCCACAAGAAAGGAAGAACAACCCAGCACCCCGGTGACGGTCGTGTATCCGCTGGCGGGGCAGACGTACATGGCGGCGGGGCAGACGGGCGACGCGCCGAAGCGGCGGCCCGCGTTTGTGACGAAGGACGTGCTGGCAGCCGAGGTCGGCAAGGGCGGCAGGCTGCGTGGGCTGCTGGATGCGTACCGCGAGGCGGAGTCGACCAAGCTGAAACAGGCGACGTGCATCGCCATCGACCCGGAACTACTGGATACAGTAAACCGCCTGGCCGAGGGCTATTACGTGGGCGAGCGCGCGCCTGACCCGGTGGAGGAGCCGCAGCGGCTGCGCGACTCTTGGGACGAGATCCTGGGTGGCGAGGAGTTGGACGCCCAGCACATGCCCGGCAACGCGGATGCGAAGAAATGGATCGCTGACCTGCGGGAAGTCGTACAGAGCAACTGCTCGGTGGCGTTGCCGTACGCCGGAGCGGATATCAATGGGCTTTCGCAGGTGGATTCCGACTGGCTCCGCGTGCGCGCGCTGGGCACGGGTACCGAGGTGATTCAGCGGATCCTGGGCGTAGTGCCGACGCAAAACGTGGTGATCCCGGACTCCGGCTACGTCTCCCCCGAGGCGCAGCAGGTGCTGGCGGCGGGAATCAGCAAAACTCCGGAGGGTGTGGAGCCGGTAGAGACCGACCAATCACGCCGGTTTGAGCAGACTGTGCAGGGTAAACCGGCAATTCCGCGGGCCGGGCACGTCACCGCGCTGGTGGCGGAGAACACGGTAAATATCGAGCAGCCCGCGGCCGCACCCGAACAAGATCCCGGCGACGCAGGTCCAGATAGCATCGACCTCGCCAACCCCACCGACGAGGCATGGAACCAGCGTCTGGTGAACCTCCCCGGCGCGCAGACCGACAGTGCGAAGACCACCGCCACTGCACTGACGTACTCCGCGGACCTCGGCACGGTACTCAAGGCCACCGGCGAACACCCGGAGGGTGCCGCGTACTCCAACCCTGACCTGCGCTTTAACCTCACCGACGATAGCGCTGTCGCCCGCCTGGCCAGCGCGCAGGCGGTGCTGAACCTGGAGCTCGATTCCGGCCGCCCGACCCTCGCCGTGCCGCCCGCCGCATGGTCGGTGAACAAGGCCCAGGCCAGCAGCTTCCTGCAGACCATTAGCCAGCGCCTGGACGATCACTCAGCCACTCCCGCCCCGCTGCCGGAGGCCGTGCAGCCCCGCGGCATCGACCTGGCGGATGTGGGCTCCGGCAGCACCACGGTGCCTTACACCGACCCTGGTGCGTACTCCTCGCCTTACCTCGGAACGGTGGCGGATACCGCCCGCAAGCTGCGGGAGCTTACGTTGTTTATGCAGAATGATTCCACCATTGCGCTGACCCGCGAGGGCTTCACCAGCCCCCTGTTTTCCGATCTTCTGCGTGGCCTTTCCACCTACCGCAAGCGCGAACGAGACCACATGGACGTCCTGCGTGAGCAACTCGGCACCAACCTCGCCCGCGTGGGGCAGGTCACCTCTCAGCTGCGCCGCTCTATCAGCCTATTGCCGCCGGGCAATGTCTTTACCCGCACGTCGGAGTCCTCCCCGTTGCTGGTTGTTGCGCGCAACGGACTGCCCCTGCCGGTGACGGCCAAGGTTGGTTATTCTTCTGACGCCGACACGGATGTCACCGTCCACGTGGATTCCACGGCCTCGCCGACGATCCCGGCTAAGGGCTCCATCACCTGGTCACTAACCACCGATATTGCGGACACGTCCGAGCAGGTCAACCTATCTTTGTGGCTGGCGACCAACAGTCAGGAAGGCAAGGGAGATCTGGAAGACGTTACCCGCATTTCGGATCCGGTGGAGCTGCGCGTGCAGTCCGTGCCGGGGCTGTCCTCCCGCGGGGTGACCATCATCGCCGTGCTACTGCTGGGCATCGGCGCGGCGGGCAAGATGCTGTGGGATCGCCGGAGCCGGCTTGCTACTAAGCGCAGTACAGCCACTCCGCTGCGGCCCGCCCCACGCCCGCAGGAGGGCGATCAAAACTAGACACGCCCGGGGCTCCGTTAGGGAATGCACGATTGTTGCATAAAGATGGAGTAGTGACTTCTGAGCAAGAGAGGGAAGACCAACCGGCTAGGCCCTCGGCCGGACAGCGCGGACGATTCCGTGCGACCCAGCCGTCGGCGCTAGCACCGAAGAAAGACCGCGCGAAGGCTGGGGCGCCGACGGGTGGAGACGGGGCGTCACAAAACAGCCCGACCCAGAGCAATGGTGACCAGCACGACGGTGCCCACAACGGCGACGGCACTGCCGTAGCGGCAACCGCGGGTACCGCGACCGCTACCAGCGCTGCCACCGCGACCGCAACCGACGAGCCGACCGATAGCGACGGTAACAGCGCCAGCAATGGCAACACAGACAACCAGAGCCAAAAACAGAGCGACGAGCAGATCGTCCGCGCCGGCGGCTCCATGGCCATCGCCACCCTGATCAGCCGCATCACGGGATTCCTGCGCACGGTGTTCATCGCCTCCGCGCTGGGCGGTGCGGTGGCCAGTGCCTTCAACACGGCCAACACCCTGCCGAACCTGGTGACCGAGCTAGTACTCGGTGCCGTGCTGACCTCCCTGGTGGTGCCCGTGCTGGTGCGCGCCGAGAAGGAGGACGCGGACCGCGGCGAGGCGTTTATACGAAGACTTTTGACGCTCACGTTCTCGCTTACCCTGGTCATCACCCTGGCCTCCGTGGCATGCGCGCCGCTGCTGGTGCGCATGAGCCTGGATTCCGAAGGCCACGTGAACATCGGCATGTCCACGGCATTCGCCTACCTGGTGCTGCCGCAGATCATGTTCTACGCCATGTTTGCCGTGTTCATGGCGATTTTGAACACCAAGGGAGTATTCAAACCCGGCGCGTGGGCGCCTGTGGCCAACAACGTGGTCACGCTCGCCGTGCTGGGGCTGTACATGTTCCTGCCGCGGGATACCAAACTGCAGCCCACGGACAATGTGACCATCACCGACCCGCACGTGCTGCTGCTGGGCCTGGGCACCACCGCGGGCGTGGTCATGCAGGCGCTGATCATGGTGCCCTTCCTACGCAAGGCTGGCATTAACCTGCGCCCGCTGTGGGGGATCGACGAGCGCCTGAAATCCTTCGGCGGCATGGCCATCGCCATCGTCGTGTACGTGGCCATCTCCCAGGTCGGTTGGCTGCTGAATAACCGCATCGCCTCCGACACCTGGGAGGTCGCACCGACCATCTACATGCAGGCTTGGCAGCTGCTGCAAATGCCTTATGGCGTGATCGGCGTGACGCTGCTGACGGCCGTCATGCCCCGCCTGTCCCGCAACGCTGCGGAGGGCGACGACAAGGCCGTGGTGCGCGACCTGACCGTCGCCTCGAAGCTGACGATGCTGGCCATGGTGCCGATCATCGTCTTCTTCACCTGCTTTGGCACATTGATCTCCGCCGCGCTGTTCGCCTACAAGGAGTTCTCCCTGGAGGATGCGAACGTGTTGGGCTGGACCATCAGCTTCTCCGCGTTCACCCTGATTCCCTACGCCCTGGTGCTGCTGCACCTGCGCGTGTTCTACGCCCGCGAGGAAGTCTGGACCCCCACCTTCATCATCGCGGGAATTACCGCGACGAAGCTGACCTTCGCCTACATCGCCCCGCAGATCGCCACCGAGCCGCGCCTGGTTGTGGTACTGCTGGGTGCGGCCAACGGCCTGGGCTTTATGGCCGGTGCGATCATCGGCGACCGCCTGTTGCGGCGCTCGCTGGGGGACCTGCAGTTCCGCAAGGTGACTAAGACTGTGCTGTGGGCGCTGGGTTCCTCGCTGATCGGTGCACTCGTGGCCTGGCGCGTGGACGTGCTGCTGACGCACTTCGTCTTCCCGGCGCTCGCCAACCCCTGGTTCGTCATCCGCCTGCTCATCGCCGGCGTGCTGTTCCTGGGTGTGACCGGGCTGATCCTGGTGCGCGCCCCGCTGCCGGAGATCCAAACCCTGGTGGGCGCCCTGTCGCGCATCCCGGGTATGTCGCGGATTCTTCCTTCCCGACGCCCACTCCCCAGCGACGAACAACCCATCGAGGAGGACCAGCCCCGTCGCCTGTCGGCCCAGGAGCTGGCCGCCCGGGAGGCCATTGCTCTGGACCACATGATGGCCGGCGTGGCGCTGCCGCCCGTGGCGGCTGGCCGGGTGCGCGGTCCGCGCCTGGTGCCGGGTGCTCCACTGCTGGAGGGCCGCTACCGTCTGCTCGCCGACCACGGCGGTTGGTCTGCCGCCCGGTTCTGGCAGGGCCGCGAGCTGGCTACCGGCGACATTGTGGCTCTGACCATCATGGATCCGGTGGCTTATGCCCGCTCGCAGGTCACCCCCGGAGTATCCGTGCCTGTCAACGGCGTGGAAGTGGCACGCGCGAAGGACGAGATGCTGCGCCTCTCCGCGAAGCTGAAGCAATTCGACGTACCGGGTATGGCGCAGGTCAACCGCGTGATCGACTACGGCAACCTGGTGGTCATCGTGTCCCGCTGGGTGCAGGGTTCCCCACTGACCACCGTGGCGGAGAGCCAGCCGGAGCCGCTGGCGGCTGCCTTCGCCGTGTCATCCCTGGCCGACGCTGCCGCGCAGGCCGAGGACAGCGGCACCTCGCTAGGCTTGGATCACCGCGACCGCGTGCGCATCGGCACCGATGGCGCGGCCGTGCTGGCCTTCCCGGGTGTACTGCCGAACGATGACACGGCACAGGATGCCCACGGCATGGCCGTGGCGCTGCGCCTGCTGCTGGAGCACGTTCCCTACGAGGAGGTGCCGGAGAACCTCACCCGCACCTACAAGAAGATCTACGAGCTCGACGGCGAGAAGGTGGGTCCGGAGGACCTGCGCAAGGTAGCGAAGGACCTGCGAGAGCTAAAGGCAGGTGACCTGGCGATCGAGGAGGATCAAACCCCGGACCCAAGCGCGCAATCCGGCTTCGGAGCCCGCGGCAACCGCCCAGTGGGCATGGCAGCCGCTGCCGCCATCGCGTTCGTCTCCGTGCTGGTTATCGCCGCGCTGGTTGCGGCGGTGGTCAGTGTGGTCGGCGGCGACCGGAAGGATTCGCCGCTGTCCACCGACTCGTTGCGCCAGGGTGCGCAGGCAGTCCGTGGCGTGGACCCGGCGGAGGTTCCTCTGAGCCGTCCCCTCGAGTGGCTGCCCGCCGACGTGAACTGGCCACTGGACCGCCCGGATCTGGCACGCCTGATCACCGATGGCGACCCGGAGACGTTCTGGCAGTCCAATCCTGCGTCAGTGCAGCTGGGTGGCCCGCCCGGCACCACGAAGCCCGGGATTGGTCTTTTGATGACGCTGCCAGAGGGCACCGCCCTGTCGCAGGTTCAGCTGCGCGGCCTGACCCAGGGAACCACCCTGGAGCTGCGCTTGGCGCAGGCTGACACCAACGGCAAGCTGGCCTCCCTGGACCAGACGACACTGCTGAAGACCGTGCATGCGGACTCCGATGACGTCACCGTGGATCTGGCCGGCATGGGTGCGGACCACGCAGATACAACTGGCGACTCCGGCTGGGGTGTCGGTCGCGAAGGCTCTTCCGCCGCGCCGGGTGAAGGCAACAGCAACGGCGAGAACGAGGACGCCGCGGGAAGCCAGAAGGGTAGTGAGAAGGGCAAATACGATACCGATAAGGTCAGCGCCGCCAAGGGCAACCGCCTGCTGATCTGGATCACCGGCCTGCCGCTGCCGAGATCCGCCACGCTGGCGGAGGTTACCGCCGTCGGAAACTGGCTAGACCAGACCAGCGACGAAGATGCCGGCGATGCTGGCGCCGACGACTCTGGCGAAGCCAACACGGAAGAGGGCTCCCGCCCCGCACGCCCCGTACAGCCCGTCGGATAGCCGATCGGATAGACGCTCGGAACGCCCGCGCTCCCATAGCGCATCACGGCGCCTGCCTCAACTGTGAAGTTCACAATGAGGCAGGCGCCGTTCCCAGTTATCCACAGGCCGAGGACTTCGAACCCACAACCTGCCCGCCGAAGAATAAAGTGTTGGGCACGGGGGCGGCACGGCTCCCGAAGACACACTAGGGGGAAGATGATGCTGGGGGCGTCACAAAGAACAAAGAGCAACACACGGCCAGCGCAACAAACCGACCACGAGCTGCTGCGCGGCCACAACGAGGGGCAACCCGGCGCGTTCCGCGAGCTGATCGACCGCCACCAGCGCACGCTGTGGTGGGCGGTGCGGCGAGTCAACGTGCCCGAGGCTCACCAGATGGACGTTTACCAGGAAGGACTGTTGCGCGTGCATCGCTTCGCCGCGCGCTTCAACGGGGAGCGCTCCGCCAGCGTGAGCACCTGGATGGCGACCATTATGCGCAACGCGGCGCTGTCATACATGCAGCGCTACAGCCGCGAAGCACAGCCGGGGCGCGAGGATTTCAACGAGCGCACGCGGACGCTGCCCGCGCGGGGGATGAGAGAGGAGGCGACCGTCGCCCGGCTGGATGTGCACCGCAGCCTGCGGCAACTCTCGCCCGAGATGCGAGACGTGATGGTGCTGACGGAAATTCGGGGGCTGAGCGAGGCCACAACCGCGGAGCAACTGGGGATTCCCGTGGGCACCGTGAAATCGCGGAAGAACCGAGCAAAGCGGATGATGTACGAGCACCTCGGCGGGGCAGGGGAATACGGAATGGCCGTAGCCGGTTAGACTGGGGTGAACAACATCTTCGACCTCAAAGGATAGATATGAACCAGCCATTCCTGCAGGCCAGCGGTATTCTCAGCAATGATTCGAAGGCCGCGGACGCGGATAACGCCAGCGCGTCCAGTGCAGACGGCGCTGCGAACGCGGAGGCAGGCAAGGTTCACGACGTCATCATCATCGGTTCCGGCCCGGCGGGTTACACCGCTGCTGTATACGCGGCACGCGCCGAGCTGAACCCGGTGGTTTTCGAGGGCGTGGAGTACGGCGGACTGCTGATGCAGACCACCGAGGTGGAGAACTTTCCCGGATTCCAGAAGGGCATCATGGGCCCGGATCTGATGGAAGAGATGCGCGCCCAGGCCGAGCGTTTCGGCGCTGACCTGCGTCAGGAGGACGTGGAGAAGGTCGACCTGACCGGCGAGATCAAGAAGGTGTGGGCCTATGGCGAGGAGTATCAGGCCCGTACGGTGATCCTGGCTACCGGCGCCGCCCCGCGCTACCTGCACGTTCCCGGCGAGCAGGAGATGCTGGGCCGTGGCGTATCCGCCTGTGCGACGTGCGATGGCTTCTTCTTCAAGGACAAGCAGATCGCCGTGGTGGGCGGTGGCGATTCCGCCATGGAGGAGGCCGACTTCCTGACGAAGTTCGGCGAGAACGTCACGATCATTCACCGTCGTGACGAGTTCCGCGCTTCCAAGATCATGGAGGAGCGCGCCCGCAACAACCCGAAGATCAAGTTCCTGACCAACGCGAAGGTCGTGGAGGTCAAGGGCGACAAGTCCGTGGAGACGCTGGTGGTGGAGGATACCCAGACCGGCGAGCAAAAGGACGTTGCGATGGATGCCATGTTCGTCGCCATCGGCCACGACCCACGCACTACCGTCTTCGAGGGTCAGGTGGAGCTACAGGAGAACGGGTACGTGAAGGTCGAGGAGCCCTCCACCCGCACTAGCCTGCCGGGCGTGTTCGCAGCCGGCGACCTCGTGGATTCCCACTACCAGCAGGCCATCACCGCAGCCGGCTCCGGCTGCCGCGCCGCCCTGGACGCCGAGGCTTACCTCGCCACCCTGTAGAAGCACACTGGGCTATAGCGGGGCGGCGACCTGTGGCGGGGCGCCGGCCTTGTAACGGATCGGACACGTTCGGTCACCGTTAGGTAACTATGGCCGGTCGGGCATAGGATATTTACACGTTGAAGGGTAACCTCCAACCCAAAGAAAAGCGCCCCCAACCAGGAGGTTTGTCGCCACTATGTCCGATATCGTGAACGTCACCCAGTCCAGCTTCAAGTCCGAGGTCGTCGAGGCTACCCAGCCTGTTCTAGTCGACTTCTGGGCCGAATGGTGCCGCCCTTGCCTAGCTATGACGCCCATTCTCGATGAACTGGCGGCGGAGTTCGATGGCAAGGCGAAGATTGCCAAGGTGAACGTCGATGAGGAGCGCATGCTGGGCGCTATGTTCCAGGTCATGTCCATTCCCGCCCTTATGATTTTCAAGGACGGGGAGAAGGTCGCGGAATTCACCGGCGCTCAGGATCGGGACACGCTGCGATCTGCGATTGAAGCGCAGCTTTAGAAAATAGCTGATACAACACGCCTGACCTGCAAGTAAAGCAGATCGGCGGATTTGTCCCTAGAATTGCACCTATGACTCGCCGCTGTCGGCGAAAGATCTTAAATGTGATTTGTCTCACAGTGGATACAGTGGCTTTAGTGCCGCGAAAGTTTGAAGAATTGGAGTGTTGAACCCAGTGGATCGTTTGCTTCTCCAGGTCGGCGACCGCAGCCCGCGCGTCGCTGAGGTCCGCGGCACCTTGGCGCGCCTCGGTCTGCTGGAAGGGTATGAAGGCGACACGACCGGCAGCAAGTCGCAGCGCTGGACCAGCGAGGAAGAAGTTTTCGACGAGGCCCTGGCGGAGGCGCTCAAAGCATTTCAGCAGCAACGTGGCATTATTGCCGACGGCACCATCACTCCCGGCACATTGCGTGCGCTACGTGAGGCCTCCTACACCCTGGGGGCGCGTGTGCTCTCGCTGCAGGGCAACCAGTTCGTCGGCGACGACGTGGCGCAGCTGCAGACTCAGCTGCACGACCTGGGCTTTTACACCAGCCGTGTGGATGGCCACTTCGGTCCGCGTACCCACTCCGCCGTCGTGAACTACCAGCTGAACTACGGGCTGAACAACGACGGGGTTGTCGGCCCAGACACTCTGCGCGCGCTATCTTACCTGGGGCGAAGGATCACCGGTGGCTCGCCTCAGTCCATCCGTGAGAAGGAGCAGATTCGCTCTGCCGGACCGCAGTTGACCGGCAAGCGTGTGGTGATCGACCCGGGCCTGGGTGGCTCGGACAAGGGATACATCGTTGACGGCCCCTTCGGACAGATTTCGGAGGAGGAGATCCTCTGGGACCTCGCCGGCAGGGTAGAAGGCCGTATGATCGCAGCGGGAATGGAGACGATCCTTTCGCGCCCCCGGTCTGCTAATCCCACTAACCAGGATCGTGCCAATATCGCGAATGCTTTCGGCGCGGACGTCATGATTAGCCTGCGTGCCGATATTTATCCGAATGAGAAGGCCAACGGCGCGGCTACGTTCTACTTCGGCTCGCTGACGGGCTATTCGTCGATGGTGGGCGAGAAGCTCTCTGGCTTTATTCAGCGCGAGATTGTGGCTCGCACTCCGCTTCAGAACTGTTTTAACCACGGTCAGACGTGGGACATTCTGCGTCTGACCAGCATGCCGACGGTGCAGGTCGTGCCCGGTTACCTGACCAGCCCCAAGGATGTTGAGATCCTCACTGATCCTGCGATGCGCGATACCATCGCCGAGGCCATCGTTGTGGCCGTGAAGCGCCTATATCTGCTGGACAAGGATGTCCACGCTACTGGCACCTTTAGCTTTGTGGAGCTGCTACAGGAAGAGCTTCCGAACAAGTAGATTCTGCACCGGACTGGCTTGACTGAGCTTGGTCATCGGGCTGGACGTTCTGCCTCTTCCAAGCGCTGCGAGACTTCCAGAACTTCCGGAACCTTCGGGCGTTCCAGGGTTTCCGCGCGTTGCGAGCGTTCTAGACGTTCCAGTTACTTTTAGTGTCTGGTTTCCACCAATTACCGTGGAAATCTTCTCCGGTCCATTGACCTGTGCGTGATCCTCTTCAGCAAAGTCTCCAAAGAGGCTATGGGGCCCGTTGATCTCAAAGCGATAGCGTGGGAAGTGTCGGTGGTGTTTAACCACCTTGAAACCCTCCGCCTCGAGAATGTCCTCGGAGAGCATCGGGGCGCTATCCAAAATGTTCGCGTTGCCCCCGTGGGTTTCCGCGGCGGTCTTCCAGCCCCGATAGGATTCAGGCACATAATTCAGGGATTCAAGGGCACTGTACCTGCGCTTCTGCTCCTCTGGTGTCCACTTCGGCTCCTCCGGCTCTTCCTGCACCGCCGGCCACGAAGCCACACTGAGCTGCCTGGCAAGTTCCTCGTCAAAGTCCTCGACTCGAGCGAAAGCCTCCACGGCCTTCACCCCGCGCCGGTGCGCCTCGGTAAGCACAGTATCGATGAGTTGATGCTCCAGATATAGGCCCATATACGGAACCGCCACGTGGACGGTGCTCAGCAGGATTGCATCAGGGGAGATTGGCGCAGTTGGCAGGTTCGCAATGCCCTGCATATAGCGCGCGGGGGCAAAGAATACCGTCGCAGCAGGGACCGGTCTCGTACCAGCGTCTCCGGTGCCTACGAACGCCGTGTATCCGCAGATTCCCCATTCCAGGAGGACGTTCTGCAGCCATACCTGCTTATCAAATACCGGGTCTTTGGACGAACTATTCTGATTCTCGTAGCCCGGGGGGAGCGCCCAGAATGTCGATGCCGCAGCACTGGGCTCGAGATCTTCGGAAAGCTGAGGAGTGATGGCTTTAATGTGTACTTCCACAGCGCTCCTTTCTGTTCATTGAAGACATCCGAGAGTCCCTGAAGGTAGCGAGTCTGGAATGCACAATCGGCTGCGTGCGGTTGGTTTCTACGAAGATCCTATAGGGCACCAATCGTTCCCGTGGCAAAATCGCTAGTTTCTTGCTACACAAAACCCCGATGTTTCACGTGAAACATCGGGGTTCAGAGTGGAGGATTCTGCGCTTAATAGTGGTTATCCACTCGGCGGTTCACCGCACGACCCGGGTGAGTGGGCTCCTCATTGGGGTAGCCGGCTGCCACTACGAGTGCGATTGAACGATCATCGCGGCCCTCGAGGCCAATTGCCTTCTTGACGCCCTCTTCGTTCCAACCGGTGGTGGGGGAGGTGGCCAGTCCCTGTTCCTGGGCTGCAAGAAGCAAGAATCCAGCAACGAGCATGGCATCCCTGATACCAATTTCGCGCAGTTTCTCCGGGGACGCAGAGCCATTGAAGCCACGGACCTTCTCCGTAAGCTCTGCTCCCAGAACCTCTTCAGCGTCGTCAGGCACCACCTCGGAGCGGCCGACCACAACAAACACGACCGGAGCATGCAGGAACTGCTGTTGCCCCGAGGCGTCGAAAATCGCCTGCTTTACGGCCTGATCCTGGACAACTACTAGGTCACGCATCTGCGCGTTGAACGCGCTAGGGGCTTCAAGAGCATTCACAACTACGCGATCCAAAACTTCCGTAGGAATCGCCTGGTCGGTGTACTGGCGCGTTGCTCGACGAGAAGAAATGGCTTCGGTCACGGTCAAAGACATAGAAATTTGTTCCTCTTCTTAAGGTTAACTTGCGCTGGTTGGCTATGCGGTCATCCAGTTTGTCTGGGTTAGCCCTGCGGTAGTTCGCTTAGTCTGGGTTGGCTACATGCCGGTTGGCTTTGTCTGGGTTGAGCTAAGCGATCTAGTGCTTCTTAAACTTCAACAGCTCAATGATTCTGTCGAAGTCCTCAGGGCCTCCAAATTCAACAACAATCTTGCCCTTTTTCTTCCCCATTTGGACACTGACCTTGGTCTCCAATGCATCGGAGGCATTATCCACCCAGTTGGAGACATCTTCGGGCAATTGTTGGAGGCTGCGTCCAGCAACCTTTGTGCCACTAGCTGCCTTATCGCCTCGGTTCAGGAGGGTCACCGCTTCCTCCGTGGCGCGCACGCTCAATCCCTCGCTTACAACACGGGTAGCAAGCTTCTCCTGTTCCTCAGTGCCGTTCTTTAAGCCCAGGAGAGCGCGAGCGTGACCTGCACTAAGGACTCCGGCGCCGACTCGCCGCTGCACGGATACAGGCAACTGGAGAAGGCGGATCATGTTAGTGATCAGAGGACGAGATCGACCGATCTTCTTAGCCAACTGTTCCTGGGTTACGCCGAACTCCTCCATAAGCTGCTGATACGCCGCGGCTTCTTCCAGTGGATTCAACTGGACGCGGTGAATGTTCTCCAGCAGCGCGTCGCGCAGCATCTCGTCGTCTGCGGTCTCGCGGACGATGGCGGGAATTACTTCGAAACCCGCTCGTTTGGCTGCGCGAAGGCGTCGCTCACCCATAATGAGCTCATACGTGGAATCCTCGTCTGGGGCTCTGCGTACGACGATCGGCTGCATAAGCCCGAACTCCTTGATGGAGTGGACGAGCTCTTGAAGGGCCTCCTCGTCGAATACCTCGCGCGGCTGCTTTGCATTTGTACGAATGGCATCGAGGGGGAGTTCTTGGTAGGTCGCCCCGAAATCGTCTTGCGATGTTTCACGTGAAACATCCACGTCGCTCGGAGTCGCGGGACGGCTCTCGATGGCGTCGCGTTCCGTACCGGTAGCCTTTCGGGCTACCGAACGCGAAGCGTCACTGTGACGTTTCGCGCCCATACCTGGGGTACCCCCTCGGATCTCATCAGGTCGATCAAAGCTCGGCTTGTCAGAGTCACCTTGATCCGCTTGAGGGTTCACAGGACTCTTCTGAGATTGAGCAGTATCTTCTACCGGGCGATCGCCCTTTCGGTCGTTAACGGACGGTGAGCCAGCATCGGCCTTCTTTCCACCGCTACCGATACTCTTCCCGCTGCCCAATACAATGTCGGCTGCACCATCCCCAAGAGAGGGGCGAGCAGGTCCGGTCGGGATGAGCGATGCAAGACCTCGACCGAGTCCGCCCCGTCGAGCATTGCCTACAGCGTTAGGAGAGGGCATCTGCGGCTTTCGAGAGCCACCACTGGACTTGGTTGCACCCAGAGCTCGCCCAGCTTCCGACGCTAAGCTTCTACCAGCATTTTCGGGCATCTTCGCGCCCGCCGGCGTCTTCTTCGGCAACGGACTCTCCTGACTCTGAGGTGAATTGGCCACATCGTGAGGCCCTGAAACTTTACGCGAATCCTTCGGAACGCTATTCTCGGCAGATTTAGAATCCTTTCTCGACAGTTTAGAATCCTTTTTATTACTTTTCCCCACTATTAATCACCCTGATCATGAAGTTCTGGGGCAATTCCAATAGGCGCGGTTTCCGTCGTCGGAAGGTAATCGCCGCGCTGAGCGAATTCCTTCGCTGCGTCATAATAGGCAAGCGCACCAGGGGCGCCGCCGTCGTACTGCAGCACGGTCATGTTGTAACTCGGAGCCTCGGATACCTTCACATTACGCGGAATATGGTTATCCAGAACCACGGATCCGAAGTGAGTTCGAACATCGTCACTGACGTTCTGTGAAAGCCGTGTGCGACCATCATACATCGTTAAAAGTACGCCCGAAATGTGCAGGTTCGGGTTCAGGTTCTCGCGAATCATTGCGATGTTATCGATCAACTGGCTTACGCCTTCCAGGGCGTAGTACTCGCACTGAATTGGGATCAGTACTTCATCCACGGCAGTCATTGCGTTGATCGTGAGGAGCCCGAGGGAAGGGGGGCAGTCAATAAACACATAATCGAAACCGTGTTCTTCGATCCACTCGTCGCTGAGCGCGGAGGAAAGTCGATACTCACGACGAACTTCGCTAACAAGATTAATTTCGGCTCCGGCCAGATCGATGGTGGCTGGGACGCAGAAGATATTCTTGTTCTCGTCGTTGCCCTGCATCACTTCATCGACGGACATCTCATTCAGCAGTACCTCATAAGACGAAGGCGTACCGACATGATGCACCGCATCAAGTGCAGTCGATGCGTTGCCTTGAGGATCCAGGTCGATAACGAGAACCTTCATGCCCAAAAGGGAGAGGGACCACGCCAGGTTAACAGTAGAGGTCGTCTTGCCCACGCCACCCTTTTGGTTGGCAATGGTGATCTTCCTGCACTTCTCCGGCCTCGGAAGTTTGTTCCGATTCGGGTTCTTCAAGCGCGCAGCCTGTTGGGCAGCTCGCCCGATGGGTGTTTCATCCATGTCGAAGGTCGACATCTATGTCCAATCCTGAAGTCGAAAGATGATGCTTCACGTGAAACATCGAGGTGTATGTAAAGGATAGATCAGCCTCAGAGAGGCCACAATGAGAGCCCTACTTGATGCGCGGAATAGTAATCACGTGTGTAGGTTCCGCCACCTTAGACTCGCCTACTAGCTGGATGGTTCCATCTCCGCCACCGGCCTTACCAATCTCTTTGGCATCTCGCTCGAGTTCTTCTGCGACCGAACCACCCTTAAGGGCCTTCATCGCTCCACCAACGCGCACCAGAGGCAGCGACCAACGGGTAAGTTTACCGAGCGGTGCCACAGCTCGGGAGGTAGCAACGTCTGCACCGCCCAAGGCCTTAACTACATCTGCCTCTTCGGCACGACCGCGGACGACCTCGCATCCCAGATCGAGTCCGTCATTGATCTCGAACAGGAAGTTATAGCGTCGTAGCAGTGGCTCCAGGAGCTGAACCTTCAGATCCGGACGCGCGATGGCCAACGGGATACCTGGTAGACCCGCACCAGAGCCAATATCGACAACACGGCATCCCTCATCAATTACTTCCCCAAGGACAGCGGAGTTAAGTACGTGCCGCTCCCAGATACGCGGAACCTCGCGTGGGCCTAACAGTCCTCTTTCAATGCCGGCTGTTGCCAAGAACTCCGCATACTCCCGGGCAAGGGGAAGACGATCGCCGAAAACCTCCTGCGCGGCCGCTGGAGGTTCACCTAGTTCCGGGCTTTGAATGTTCACGTCGTCTCGATTTGCCATCTAGACACTCCTTCAACGGTGGGAGGTAGGGGCAATGTTTCACGTGAAACAATCCGGGTTGTTCCACACGATGTTTCACGTGAAACATTCGGCTTCTATTACTCCGCCCATTCTATAGTCCGTTGACCTCAAAGCAGCACCCGAGTCTCCAAGCCGCGAACGGCTCCTGCAGAAAATAATGGGCAAACAAAAAACCGCCACCATGGCGGTGACGGTTCAACGCGGTTAAGGCCTACTTCCGCTTCTTACCCTTCTTCTTGGGGTTATCCGGGCGGGCGCCGACCTTCGGAGCAGAGGTGCGCTTAGAGGCAGCGATGGCTTCCTTCTCCGCCTCTTCCTCAGCATCCATCTTCTTGTAGAGGAAGTACTGCTGCAGGTAAGACCACGTCATGTTGGTAGCCATGTACAGGGCAAGACCAACCTGCCAAGCGAAGCCACCCATCAGGTACAGAACCGGCATGACCCACAGCATGAGCTTTTGCATCATGTCCATCTGCATCTGAGACTGCATGGCCTTAGGGTCATTCGCCTTAATCGGGTTCTCCGCACGGCGCTTAGCAGCGCGATCCATAGACATGCGAGCCGAGAAGTGCATCAGCACGGAAGCCAGCAACATCAGCGGGACAACGACCAGGATGATGTTGGTTCGGGTGAAATCCACGTGACCATCCGCGGAGAACGCGCGGTAGTTGGCCGGGTCCATGGAGATAAAACCGGACAGGGGAGTACCGAAGATACGAGCGTCCAGGAAGGACTGAACCTCGTCCACACCGAAGAAGTAGTTCGGCGTATTACGAGTCTCCTCAACCGTCATTCCCAGCTGACCCACACCGGTGCCCGTGCGGTTGAAGGAACGAAGCACGTGGAACAGGCCAAGGAAGATCGGCATCTGCACAAGCATCGGCAGGCAGGAAGCCAACGGGTTTACGCCCATTTCCTTCTGCAGTTTGCGCATCTCAATCGCCAGGGTCTGGCGATCGTTCCTGTACTTGCGCTGCAGCTCCTGCATCTTTGGCTGCATTTCTTGCATCTTGCGGCTGGAACGCAGCTGATTAGCCATCGGCTTCACCAAGAGGATACGAATGGTGAACACGAGGAACATGATTGCCAGCGCCCAAGTGATGCCCGAATCTGGGCTCAGGACGTAGCTGAACAGCTTATGCCAGAACCACAAAACGCCGGACACTGGATAATAAACAAAATCCATGGCGACTCGAGGTTTCTCCTGAAATTGATCTATTAAGGCCCGTAGGGTCGGCGCCGCCGATAGTTGGCGTCCGACAAAGGAACACAGCTAGCGGCGCCGCCCGCCCCACGAGCACAGGGGACGACGAGGCGGGACAGGATCCCAACCTCCCGGATGCCAAGGCCCACAGCGGGCCAAACGACCCAACGCGAGAAGCGACCCCTTAATCAGGCCATGGCGGCCTATAGCGGTTAAGGCGTAGTTGCTGCACGTAGGATCAAAACGGCATGTTGGCCCCATTTTAAGGGGTGACACATAACTTTGGTAACCAAGGATCAATCGGCGAGCCATTCGGGCGCCGACACCCGGCCGGCCACTACGGCCATCATGGCCATCTCGGTCACCATGACCCTTACCACCATTACGACCATCACTAGTGGTAATCGCATCACCATTGGGCGAGGGCTCGCTAGTGCGAGAGTGGCCACTAGTGGGCGAGGGCTCGCCGGATGCAGCTGCGCACATCGCCGACCAACTCCTCAAAGTTCGCAGTGGCGCTCTTAGGCAACGCGCGGATCACTACCGTGGTGCCGGCGGGGAACTCCAGGCTGCCTTCCTGCAGCCCTTCGTCCAACACGGCACGGAAGGCATGACGGAGCTTCCGCGAGGTATTGTGCCTGGTCACAGCGTTGCCGACCGCCTTAGAAACCACGAGCCCCATACGCGGCCCAGCAGTCGCCCCCTCCTGCAACGGCAGTGGGAGCTCTTCGGCTCCGCCGCCACCCGCCAAAACGTGAACCACCACAGTGCGGCTGCCCTTCTTCCGACCCTTCCGTATCGTCTGCCCAAACAAGGCAGTCGACCGAAGCCGGTGCTGGGAAGCTAGCACTGTGGTGGCTCTTTCTTGTTTATTGACGCCCCTACGACAATCCACCCCAAGAGTATTGGGGTGGAGCGAACGTCTGTACCTAATTTAGGCGGTCAGGGACTTGCGGCCCTTGTTGCGGCGTGCGGAAACGATGGCACGGCCGGCGCGGGTACGCATGCGGGTACGGAAACCGTGCACACGTGCACGACGACGGTTGTTGGGCTGGAAAGTACGCTTGCCCTTGGCCACGGTACTTCACTCCTTAACTTTCGCTAGCAGCGGACGAGCCACGTGCAGCCACAACAGACACCCAGCCCCTACATGGGCTGGGATCAACGCTTAAGCCAGCGGCGCGCCCACAAATTTAAGTGGACAATTGCACCGGCAAAGTCCCGGAGGACCTAAGAGCCGGTACCGGAGGCACCCGATAGACAGCGTGGTGACCTGCTGTCGTACGTGGGTTGCCATAGACGAGTCAAGGATACGTGCTGTGACGGAAGTTATCCAAATTTTAGAGGGCCACTACGGCAACTGGAGCGAGAAGTGCCACCTCAATGGGCATAAAACTGCACCGCAATCATCCATTTTTGCCGTCGAAGTCTGGGTGTGAACAAAAACCCGTAAGGGTGGAAACGGACTTCGTCAAATATCGATTGGGCTTGTGGAAAACTCCTCCACCCCCAAACATTAAACCTTTACTTTACACCTTATACATGCAGGTCACAAGCATTTTCGTACTTTAATTAGAGTTATCCACAAGAGCGCTGTACCTTGGGGATAACATGTGAAAAGAAGTTATCCACAGGTGTGTATAACTGTGTGGAAACGCAGGACAATCGGCGTTTCGTACTGTGCACTGGGCCGTGAACAACTGCCAAACAGCGCGGCCCGCTAGACTACCCGTGGTTTAACCCCCGTTAACCTTTCGGCCACCCCCGACCAACCCTGGAGCCCCATGAGCCACTCGAACTTCTCCATCGAGGAACACTTCCCAGACATGTGGGATGCCATCATGCACGATTGGCTTGCCGATAGCTCGTCGGCTAATCCCGATCCGGACCTGCCGGCCATCTCCCCCAAGCAGCGCTCCCTGCTGCGCAAGGTCAGGCCGGTGGGGCTTATGGGGCGCATTGTGGTGCTGGAAACCCCGAACAAATGGACCAAGGAGTCCATCGAGAAAGACCTGATAGATCCCATCAAGCACGTCCTCAAGACACGGCTGGATCTCTCCGTTAGCCTCGCCGTCACCAGCACTAACGGGGAAACCGAGGATCGCGCCGAGGCAGCCAACGACAGTCACACCGATGCTGATGCTGCCGGCGATACCCACGAAGGGGCGTCACAAAAAGGGTCGGTGGCAACCGCAGACGAACTTTCGATGTCGCAGGTAGAGGAGCTGGTCAACAAGGCCGAGCAGAGGGACGGCGCAGCGCAGGCTGGGGATAGCGGTGCGGCCGAAACTGCTGAGGAAGCGGCGCGGCGTCGGGAGCATGACGCCGACGAACTCGCAGGGCAATACGCAGCGTCGGAGAACCGTATCGACCCGAACCCGTCTCCGACGCCCACGCGCTGGACGAACAAGGAGACCGCGCACCGTCCGGCCCCGCGGCACACATCGCCCCACACCCCTTCGCCGCAACCGTCCTCGAGCTTCAACGATGGGCTCGACGGCGAATCGCTGCTGAATAAGAACTACACGTTCGAAAACTTCGTGGTGGGTTCCTCCAACAACTTCGCAGCCGCGGCCTGTCGAGCCGTGGCCGAGGCACCGGCCAAGGCCTATAACCCCCTGTTCATTTGGGGCGAATCGGGCCTAGGCAAGACGCACCTGCTGCACGCCATTGGCCATTACGCCAAAGAACTGCAGCCGAATATGCGGGTGAAGTATGTGAGTTCGGAAGAGCTGACGAACGACTTCATCAACTCGATCGCCAACGACACCCGCGAATCCTTCAAACGGCGTTACCGCAACCTCGACATGCTGATCGTGGACGATATTCAGTTCCTGCAGAACAAAGAGTCCACGCAGGAGGAATTCTTCCACACGTTCAACGCCCTGCACCAGGCGAATAAGCAGATCGTCCTGAGCTCCGACCGGCCTCCCCGGCAGCTGACCACCCTGGAGGATCGCCTGCGCACGCGCTTCGAGGGCGGCCTGATTACGGATGTGCAGACTCCGGATCTGGAGACGCGCATTGCGATTCTGACGAAGAAGGCGGAATCCGACAATGTGCAGTTGCCGGAGGACGTGAAGGTGCTGATCGCCAGCCGCTACGAAAAGTCCATCCGCGAGCTCGACGGTGCATTGATCCGCGTGACGGCCTACTGCGCGCTGAGCCACGAACCTTTGACGGTGGAGACGGCCGAGATTGCGCTTCGCGACATTTCGCCAGCGGATCAGGACGTGGAAATCGTGCCGCAGCACGTCATCGAAGTGGTGGCGAACTACTTCAACCTGACCACGGACGAGCTAGTGGGGAAGGGTAGGGCCAAGAAGTTTGTGCAGGCCCGGCAGATCGCCATGTATCTGTGCCGCGAGCTGACGGATCTATCCCTGCCGAAGCTGGGAAGCGCATTCGGCGGCCGCGACCACACCACGGTGATGTACGCGGAGCGGCGCGTGCGGGAATCCCTGTCGGAGGACAAGAAGGTCTTCGATCAGGTGCAGGAACTAACACAAAAGATCAAGTCCCATGCCCGGGATTAGCTTCGTCACCCGGTAGCACCACCCCCGACGGCAGTGCAGGGCGCTAGTTTCCCACAGTTTTCCCCAGATTCGCCGAGTTATCCACAGCGAGCCTGGGGATAACTCACGAGGCTCTGACCTTTACTAGATCAGGATTCAACTGAGTTATCCACAATTCCACAGGGTTTTCCACAGATGTAATTTCAAACTTGTAATTCAAGGGGTAGCGGTTTCGGCAGGCTCCGGGTGCGCCGCAGAGGATGAAAAGTTAGCTGCGTCACAAAACAGCGCCCCGCCCCCTGGGGAAAACTACGCCTAAACTGGGTAAACAGCAGTGGAGAAGATGTGTACAACTCGCGACCCGGCGAAGTTATCCACAGTCGAGATCTGTTATTCACAGCTTGTCCACCGGATCATCAACACCTGAACTCGCGGTGCGACATGCATCGATTAGGGTTTGTGCACAGGATCCACAACACCTACTACTACTGCTATCTCTCTAAATTAAAGAGAATAAACAGAAATAGAGCTTGTGGGTTAATCTTGATCAGACGAACCTCGAGGCCCGCTAGACCCCGAGAACCTCGAAAACCACGAGAGCGACGAGAGCACGGAAGTTAGATTGAGCATGGATAGCCAAACAGTGAGTTTCATTGTTCCCAAGGATGACTTCGCATCCGCACTCGGTTGGGTAGCCCGCTCCCTGCCTAGCAAGCCGACCCAGCCCATCCTGCGCGGCGTGATGATTGTCGCCGACGACGAAGGGTTGGAACTTTCCGGATTCGACCGCGAGGTCTCCACTCGCGTGCGCATCAATGCCGAGGTCAACGAGCCCGGCAAGATTCTCGTAGCAGGCAAGCTGGCCTCCGACATTGTCGGCTCTCTGCCAAACAAGCCGATCAACATCGAGTTCGACGGCACTACCGTGACTCTCAAGACTGGCAAGTCCAAGTTCGAACTGCCCGCAATGACCATCGAGGATTACCCGGTTCTGCCGGAGCTGCCCGAGGTTACCGGCACTATCGATCCGAACCTCTTTGCGGAATCTATCTCGCAGGTCGCTGTGGCGGCCGGCCGCGACGACACCCTGCCGATGCTCACCGGCGTGCACGTGGAAATCGACGGCGAGAATGTCATTATGGTCGCCACCGACCGCTTCCGCCTGGCCGTCCGCAGCTTCCAGTGGAACCCGGCGCAGGCCGACGCGCAGGCGAAGCTGCTGATCCCGGCCCGCACCCTGGCGGATACCGCGCGCTCCATGGATCCGAACAACACCGACCCCATCGAGATCGCAGTGGGTAGTGGCGAAGACATCGGCGCCGATGGCCTGCTGGGTATTTCCACCGAATCGCGGCACACCACCACGCGCCTGCTCGACGCGGAGTTCCCGAAGTTCCGCCCGCTGCTGCCGAAGACGCACACTGCACTCGCAAGTGTGGAGATCGCCCCGCTGCAGGAGGCCATCAAGCGCGTCTCCATCGTCGCCGAGCGAAACTCCCAGATCCGGATGGACTTCAAGGACAACACCGTCACCCTTTCCGCAGGTGGCAGCGATGTCGGTTCCGCTACGGAAACCCTGGACTGCGCTTTCGCCGGCGAGCCGCTGGTCATCGCGTTTAACCCCAGCTACCTGAAGGAAGGCCTGGCGGCCATCCACACCCCGCGCGTGGTGTTCGGCTTCACCATGGCCTCCCGCCCCGCGATCCTGCTGCCGGATCCGGGCGAACTGCCCGAGGCCGATGCAGAGGGCAACTTCGCAACCCCGGAAACGGACTTCACTTACCTGCTGATGCCAGTACGCCTGCCGGGCTAAACCGGGTTAGGCCAAGTTTGATTTCTAGGTTGATCTCTAGCTAACCGTGTACGTCTCCAATCTTCGTCTGAGTAATTACAGGTCGTGGGAGGAACTCGACCTGCAGCTCAGCCCTGGCATCACGATCTTTTCCGGCCCTAATGGCCACGGGAAAACCAACATCGTCGAGGCACTCGGTTACCTGGCCCACCTAAGCTCGCACCGCGTCAACACCGACGCCGCCCTGGTGCGGCGTGGGGAAGACATCACCAACATCTCCGCCACCGCCGTGAATAACGGCCGCGAGCTCACCGCTCACCTGGCCATCCGCGCCCGCGGCTCGAATCGCGCGCACATTAACCGCGCTGCCATGAATTCCCAGCGGGATCTGCTGGGGGTTGTGCGAACCACGCTGTTTTCTCCGGAGGATCTGGCGCTGATCCGCGGTGAGCCCGAGCAGCGGCGTCATTTTCTAGACACAATCATGATCTCCAGATACCCGCGCCTAGCTGCCGTGAAGGCGGACTACGACAAGGCCCTTCGTCAGCGGAACGCGCTGCTACGGCAGTCGGCCTTCGCCCTGCGGCTTGTCGTTGGCGCCCCGAAGGGGGCCAGCCACAACCTCTCGGAGGACATCAAGGCCGATGCGGAATCCGCCCTGGCAACTCTTGACGTGTGGGATAGCCAGTTGGCCGCGCTGGGTGGGCAGATCATGTCGGCGCGGGTGCAGATCGTCCACGACCTCGCCCCGCACCTGCAGCAGACTTACCAATCACTGGCTCCACAATCGCGCCCCGCACACATGTCTTACACGTCCACCATCGATGCGGAGCTCGCTGAACTGGGCATTCGCCTGGGCGTGAGCGAGCCGAACCAGCCCACGGCACTGCTGAGCCCGGAGATCGCCGAAGCCACGCTGCTGCAGGCCTTCGCCACCAAGCGACCCCAAGAGGTCGAGCGTGGCACCACACTGCTTGGCCCCCACCGCGACGACGTGAACTTGATCCTCGGCCACCAGCCAGCCAAGGGTTACGCCTCGCACGGTGAATCCTGGTCTTTTGCCCTCTCGCTGCGGCTCGCTGAGTTTTTTATGCAGCGCGGGGACGGGGTCGAGCCCGTCGTGATTCTCGACGATGTTTTCGCGGAGCTCGATTCTTCTCGACGCCACCACCTCGTTGACCTCATCTCCAGCGCCGAGCAGGTTCTCATCACCGCTGCGGTGGATGAGGACATTCCAGAAGCCCTGCGGGATGTGGCGAAGATCTACACTATTGATGAACTCAAGACTCCCGCGGCTGACGCCCTGGCTGATACTCCAGCGGGTGCTCCAACGAGTGCCCGGGAAGATGCAGCAGCAAGTTCTGCAGTAAGCGCGGCGGAACGCAGTGTGAAGGATGGCGAGACCGATGGCGACTGACCCAGTAGCCCAAGCCCTCGCTGCCATGAAGAAGGCCGGTGGTTCCCCGCAGGCCGAGTTGCCGCTGGTGGCGTCACCAAAAAAGAACAAGAAGGCAACGTACCGCAAGGCGACCAGGTACAAAACCCGCATGGATGGGCGGCTGGACCGCAGTTACCGGGAGCCGAAGCGTTTCGGTGCGCTCATTGGGCGCGAGATCAAGCGGCAGGGCTGGCAGCAGCGGGTGAGCGTTGCGCGGATCATGAACGCCTGGCCGGAGCTGGTGGGCGACAAGATCGCCGAACACACTCGGCCGGTGCGCTATGAGGAGGAGACGCAGATCCTGGTGATCGAATGCGATTCCACTCCGTGGACCACTCAGCTGCGCTACATGCAGACCGTGATCCTGCAGGCCATCGCCAAGCGTGCGGGCGAGGACGTGGTGGCGCAGCTACGGATCGAGGGACCCAACATCCGCCGGCCGAAATACGGCAAGCTGCGCGTGCAAGGGCGCGGGCCGCGAGACGACTTCGGATGATCTAAACACAGCTCAAATAGCTCAAACGGCCTGTCCAATGGCACCTTTAGGCTCGCGACGCGCTAGAATGGGGTGGTTATTTACGCGCGAGAAAAGGAGTTTGACCCACCGTGGCTGAACCACAGAAGCAGAGCGACTACGGCGCGAGTTCAATTACGATCCTCGAGGGCCTGGAGGCCGTTCGCAAGCGCCCCGGTATGTACATCGGTTCCACCGGCGAGCGCGGCCTGCACCACCTGGTGTGGGAAGTTGTGGACAACTCGGTTGACGAGGCCATGGCGGGTTATGCCAAGGAGGTCAGCGTAACGCTGCTGGCCGACGGTGGCGTGGAGGTCATCGACGATGGCCGTGGTATCCCGGTGGAGGATCACCCGACCGGCCCGCCGACCGTGCAGGTTGTTATGACGCAGCTGCACGCGGGCGGCAAGTTCGACTCGGACTCCTATGCCGTATCCGGTGGTCTGCACGGTGTGGGTATCTCTGTGGTCAACGCCCTGTCTACCCGCATGGAGACTGAGATTAAGCGCGATGGGTACCTGTGGCGTCAAAACTTCAACCAGGCTGTGCCCGAGGAGCTGCAGCAGGTGAAGAAGGCCCGCGGTAGCGGAACGAAGCAGCGCTTCTGGCCGGACCCGGAGATCTTCGAGACCGTCGAGTTCAACTTCGATACTGTGGCGAAGCGCCTGCAGGAGATGGCCTTCCTGAACAAGGGGCTAACCATCAAGCTCGTCGACGAGCGCGAGAACCTCGAGGACGACGAAGAGCTGGAGAGCGCAGCCGAGGATGCGGCGGCGCCGAAGTCCGCCGAGGAAAAGGCTGCCGAGGCAGAAAAGAAGAAGGGCCCGCGCACTCGCGTCTTCCACTACCCGGAGGGCCTAAAGGACTACGTTGCCTACATCAACCGCAAGCGCACCGCGATCCACCCGACCATCGTCTCCTTCGACGTAGCTGAGGAGGACCACGAGGTAGAGGTCGCATTGCAGTGGAATAGCGGCTTTAGCCAGTCCGTTCACACCTTCGCCAACACCATTAACACCTTCGAGGGCGGTACGCACGAGGAAGGCTTCCGCGCGGCGCTGACCTCCCTGATGAACCGCTACGCCCGCGAGCACAAACTGGTGAAGGCCAAGGATCCAAAGCTCAGCGGTGACGATGTGCGCGAAGGCCTCGCGGCAGTTATCTCCGTGCGCGTAGGCGACCCGCAGTTCGAGGGCCAGACGAAGACAAAGCTCGGCAACACCGAGATCAAGGGCTTCGTGCAAAGGGCCGTGAACGAGCACCTCGCGGATTGGTTGGATGCCAACCCGGCGGAGGCGAAGGCCATCGTGGACAAGGCAGTGGCTTCCGCCCACGCCCGCGACGCAGCCCGCAAGGCCCGCGACATGGTGCGCCGCAAGTCCGCCTCCGACATCGGCGGCCTGCCGGGCAAGCTGGCCGATTGCCGTTCCCGCGATCCGAAGCTCAGCGAGCTGTACATCGTGGAGGGCGATTCCGCAGGTGGTTCCGCGAAGTCCGGCCGCGATTCCATGTACCAGGCCATCCTGCCGCTGCGCGGCAAGATCCTGAACGTGGAGAAGGCACGCATGGATAAGGTGCTGAAGAACAACGAGGTTCAGGCCATCATCACAGCCCTGGGCACCGGAATCCACGACGAGTTCGACATCAAGAAGCTGCGTTACCACAAGATCGTGCTGATGGCCGACGCCGATGTGGATGGCCAGCACATCGCCACGCTGCTGCTTACTCTGCTGTTCCGGTTCATGCGTCCGCTGGTGGAGGAGGGCTACGTGTACCTCGCCCAGCCGCCGCTGTACAAGCTGAAGTGGGCCAAGGGCGAGCCGGGCTTTGCCTTCAGCGACCGCGAGCGTGACGAGCAGCTCGAGGAGGGCCTGGCGCAGGGCCGGAAGATCAACAAGGACGACGGCATCCAGCGCTACAAGGGTCTGGGTGAGATGAACGCCAAGGAGCTGTGGGAAACCACCATGGACCCGACGGTGCGCACCCTGCGTCGCGTGGACCTGGAGGATGCTGCGGCCGCCGACGAGATCTTCAGTGTGCTGATGGGCGATGACGTTGTGGCCCGCCGCAGCTTCATTACCAAAAACGCGCGCGACGTGCGCTTCCTTGATGTTTAATCGAGTGTTGTGAGCGATTCGAAACACCAAGCGAAAACCACTCGTACGCAGCCACGCCGGGAGCCGACCCTGCTGCCGGTTGAGATGGCCGATGGCACCACGTCGCAGGTTCGCCTGTTCCTGCCCGGCACGGCGAAGGTGGGGGAGGAAGGTATTGACGCCACCGTCTCCGGCAGTACCGCGAACCCAGCAAACAGCCCAGCGGATGCCGCATGGGATCGTGCGCGCCCCCTGATCGTGGTCTGGCCGGGCTTCGGAATGGGCGCCCGCTACTACGACCCAATCGCCTGGGAGCTGGCCGACCGCGGATACCCAGTAGTTACCGGCGAGCTGCGTGGTCAAGGTAGTTCCACGGCTGTAGCCACGCGGAAGCACCAGTGGGGCTACCACCACCTGGCCTCTGAGGATTATCCGCGAACGATCCGGGCTGCGAAGGAGGCGCTGGGCGTCAATAAAGATCACCCCACGTTAATGCTTTGCCACTCGATGGGCGGACAGATCGGTGCGCTCTTCCTTGCGCGACCCGAGGCTGAAGAGCTGGGCATTCACGGGATGATGGGCGTGGGTTCCGGCACCCCGTATTACAAAGGGTTTGAGGGTAAGCAGCGTACGCGCCTGCGCTTTGGTACCTACCAGATCATGCTGAATATCCTGCTGTTTGGTTACCAGCCCGCGGGCGTGCTGGATCTGGCGGGTTATGGGCGCCAATCGGGTACGCAGCTGCGTGAGTGGTTCCGTTATGGGCAAACAAACCGCCTGCACAAGCTGGCGGACCAGGACATGGACTACGAAGAGGCGAAGAAGTCAGTGCGCACCCCGGTGCTGCTGACGCGCTGCGCGAACGACGAGGACTGCCCGATCGCTTCCGCGGAGAACCTGGGGTCGGAGTTGCCCGCCGACGTGGTGCAGGTAGAGGAGCTCGATTCGCAGCTGGGGCACAACCGTTGGGCGCGGGAGCCGGAGCTGGTGTCCGATCGGTTGGAGGAGTTCTGGCGGGAGATGGCCGACTAGCGGCGCTCTCGGCGCTCGGCCCCGCGCTCATAGGCGGCTCTGAGAGAGTCTGGAGCGTGCTCAGAGCCTGGCGCGTGGGAATGCATGAAGAAACCCGCGGACCTTCCAAAGTGAGAAGGAGCCGCGGGTTAGTGGGTTAAACGGAAGGCGTGGTCCGCCTTTCCGTGATTACGCTATGGGAGCGTGAGTTATGCCTGGCGGCGAGCGAACATCATCCAAGCGCCAGCGACCATGGAGATCAGAGCCAGACCAGCCAGGATGGAGATCTCCGGCTTAACGCCGGTGTTAGCCAGCTGAACGTTGCGCTCTGCCGGTGCCTCAGCGTCTGCAGCCGGAGCCTCTGCGACCGGTGCCTCAGCCTCGCCCTCGGCCGGTGCCTCAGCTGCCGGAGCCTCGATGTCCTCCTTAGCCGGAGCCTCTCCGTCGGCAGCCGGGGCCTCAGGCTTACCCTCGCCCTCAGCCGGAGCCTCTTCCTTCTCGCCATCCTTCGGTGCCTCAGCCTCGTCCTCTGCCGGAGCTTCCTCGCCCTTGTCGCCGGCGTTGCCCAGGATTGCACCCAGAACTCCCAGGCCAACGATGGTGCCACCGATGCCAGCAGCGATCTTGTCTTCCTTGCTCATGTTGGAGGAGCCGGTCGGCTCGCCCTCGCTTTCACCTGGCTGCTTTTCGCCCTCGCCTGGCTGCTTTTCGCTTTCACCTGGCTGCTTTTCGCAAGCGCAGTTGTCTCCCTCGACCGGAGCCTCCTGAGCTGGGGAGCCCCCCTTTTCCTGAGCGTTAGCAACCGGGGTCAGCAGGGATGCGGACGCCAGAATGGTAGCAGCGGCGGTAGCGGTGATCTTCTTGGACAGCTTCATGTCTTTCTCCTGTTTTTGTGAAAAGCCAAACAGTTTAGCTTTTGGGTGAAACGTCGGACATTTTTAAGGTAGCTCCTGGCCTCGGGTTCGTCAGCGCTAGAAATTACAAAAACTCCTTCCCAGGCGCATTTCCGAGGAATTCTTTCTAAACTGACTGATCAGCGCGAGATTGCACATTTGCGCAACTTTCCACACCAGTCACTTTGATTTACCCACGTATGGGGGAAAGAAAAGTCCCTTACCTAGGAAGTCCTCTCTCCCAGACACTCCGGGAAATACGTAGAAATACCCACCGCCGTACGGCCTGATGTAGTCAGCCAGCGGTTCGCCCTCCAGCCGCCTCTGCACGGTAATAAACTGCCGCTGCAGATCCTGCTGGAAGCACACAAACACCAAACCCACGTCCAGGGTGCCGTTGTCCAGCACACCATTGTCGTAGTTATAGGCACGCCGCAGCATCAACTGGTTCGCCGTCTCCTCGGTCCGCGGGTTCGCCAAGCGGATGTGCGCATCCACCGGAATCACATCCCCTGTGGGGTCATCCAGATAGTCCGGCTCCTCCCATTCGTCGCCGCCGGAAAGCGGCCCGCCGCTGAAGCGTTCGCGGCCAAAGATCTGCTCCTGCTCCGCGATAGAGATGCGATCCCAGAACTCCGTCAGCATCACGATCAGCCGCACGGCCATGTAGCTACCGCCCGCTGCCCACTTCGGCTCGTCGCCGCCGGCCCACACCAGCTCGTTGTGCTGCTCGGGCGTGGGATTAACGATTCCATCCTTAAATCCCAGGTGGTTGCGTTGTGTGCCACTCGGCCGGGGCGGGTTCTGGTAACCGGATTGGCGCCACCGCACCGCCATCCCCCCGCGCGTGTGCCGCAGAATATCGCGCAGTGCGTGCATTGCCGTATCCCGGTTGTGCGCGCAGATCTGCAGCACCAGGTCGCCGTGGCACTGTGCGGGATCCAGCGAATCATCCGCGAAGGCCTTCATGGTGTTGAGGTGCTTTGGCTTCTTGGCCTTCAACCCGAAGCGATCGTCGAACAGCGTTGCGCCCGCCCCTAGCGTGATCGTCAGCCCGTCCACCGGCACGTCCTCGCCCAGCTCCCCGGAATCCGTTGCCGGATACGCGATCCCATCGGGCGCCGCCGGACCCCCGGTGGTCAGCACGCGCGCCCGTTCGGTGATTGTCTGCAGCAACTCCTTTAGCTCCTCGCGCTTTTCAACCAGCACGTCCAAACCGCAGATGATCAGTTCTTTTTGCGGTGGCGTAATCACGCCCTGCTGGTGTTTGCCCTCAAATGGGTAGTCGGGTAGCTCGTCGCTGCCGTCGTTTTCTTCGGCGGTGGCGCCGGTTTTTGCAAGGGTAGTGACGCCACCCGCTCCAGCCAGCCCCAGCATTCCGCCGAGCATGGTGCGCCTCGAAACCCGGCTGCCTGCGGGGCGGTTCTTCTGCTCGCCGTGGTTATCTGCGGTGGCACGGGAATGAAAAAGACAGTTCACTACATCCTCCTGATCACAGTCATCGTCGCCAGCGGGGCAAGCAGCTCGTTCAGCTCCCCAATGGCCGCTCCTAGTTCCCGCTGATCGGCCTGTTTCCACGCGGTGAAGGGCTTCTTTCCGTCGTATTTGGCGGCCATCTTCTTGGCTACCTTGTCCGTCCGATCTAGCTGCCTATCTAGTTCTTGCAGGTCCGCCCCGCGGTCTTCTACCAGTTCGCGCAGCGGATCGAGGGTAGAGCGGGTGGAGTAGAGTGCGGCCCGCACCGCGCTGCCCGTGATGTGGGCGCCGAAGTCGTTGTGACTCTTGAGGTCGAAGCGCTCGACCTCCTCGGTGACCTCGTGTGTTCGTAGGCCATAGTTGGGTGCAAAGATCGCAAAATGCTCGGTGCCGTCCGCCACTTTGCGAACGTTCTGGTTCAGTTTCTCGGCGGGTGCTACCAGCGCACCCATAGGCTCGCCGTGCCACAGGCCCCACTCCAGCCGGTGGTAGCCCGAAAGGTCTTTGGCCTGCGCACCGTTGGCCTTCGAACTGGTGCCGAAGTCCGCGATTTCATCCACCGGCCCTGGCCACTCGTGGTTGGAATCGTCCAGCCTGCGGTAGGCCAGATAGGCCGTCTTCCAGGCTTCCTGCGCGGCCGCGCGGTCGCCGGAACGGACGGCTCGCAACAGTGCGTCGTCCTTGGAAACCCACTCGCGCACCTGAGGTTTTTGTGCATGCGCGTGGGCGATGGATACGTCCGTGACCTCTTTGTCCGTGATGGGTTTCATTCTGGGGGCGTCACGAAGAGAAGAATCAGTGACCCTAAACTCGTCGCTGGCGATCGCCTTCTTTCCCTGGAAGACGCAGGTCAGGTGGTATGTACCGTCGGCAAGCTTCACGGACCAGGAGCGGGTGGCGGAACTGCCGACGCGCTCGAGGGTCTGGTAGGCGAAGCCTTCTTGGTCGGCGACGTAGACCGTGGTGGAGGCGTCCGCGGTGTTGGCCACGCGGATGTGGTTGAGGTCGCCGTGCAGATCGCCGGGGGAGGGGCAGGCGCGGCGACTCTTGATGTGAATGTCGGCATCGACGGAAAGGCCGGTATCGCCGGAACCATCGCCGCCGCCACCAGTGCCGCTGCCGCTATCCTCGCTAGAGCAGCCGGATAGCAGCAACGCGCTCGCCGAGATAGAGGCCACGGCGAGGGCCGCGACAACCCGGGCGGGCCGCCGCAGCGGGCGGGGTCGATCCGATGGTTCAGGGGAGGTCATGGCTGATACCGATGGCGGCTATTAGTGCTAGCTCTCGGATTCGCCCTTACGGTTGGAGATCCAGGTGAGGAAGCCCAGCACGATTACGGCCACCGCGCCCATGCCCAGCCAGGCGCCCAGGTGGTTGGAGTCGGACTCACCCGCAGCATTGTTCTTGCCGTTAGAGGCTGCTGCGTTCTGCACGTCCTTCTCCGTGACCTTCGGGTCGTTCATGCCTTCGGCGACGTCCTTCAGCTTCTCGCCCGCGCGGTCGCTGTCATCCACCCGTTCGATGGAGTCGTAGTCCTTGGCGACGGTGCCGTCGGTCTCGTTGAGGAACAGCTTCTCTGCGCTGGCGTTATCGAAGTCGAACATGTTGTCCAGCTTGCCCGCGCGGTTATCGAAGCTGTGCTCGCTGAGGCGGCCCAGCTCCCAGTTGTCCTGGATGAACTTCGTCACCGAGGTCTGCTCGGTGTAGGTGTTATCGATGTGGTTGACCTTGGAGTACGGGGAAATAACCAGCAGGGGCTGGCGGGTGCCCGGTCCGCACTGGCCGTCTGCGTCGCCGGCCACGCCGACCTTCTTGGCAGCGTCAGTGCAGATCTTGGAATCGATCGGCTTACCGGTTTCTTCCAGCTTGGTCTTGTCCTTGGAGCCATTCAGAACCTCCGGGGCACGGTGGTCGTACCAGCCGTCGGAATCGTCGTAGGCAATGACGATGGCGGTGGAATCCCACTGGTCAGAGTTCTGGATCTCGTTGATGTAGTGGGTCATGAAGGCCTGCTCATCCAGCGGGTTGGAGTAGCCCGCGTGGCCGTCCTGGTAGTTGGAGGCCTTCAGGTAGCTCACGGCCGGCAGGTTGTTGTTCTCCAGTGCAGTATCGAAATCCTGCAGGTCGTACTGGTGGTTAGCCTGGTCGGACTTGCCGATCATGTCCGGGCTGCTGGGTTCCAGGTGGTGCGGGTTGGCAGTGGAGGCGAAGTACTGGAACGGCTGGTGGTGCGGATTGTAGTCCGTCTTCTCCTGGCCGGTCAGGGTCTTGTGGGTGGCACCGCAACGAGCGCGGGCATCGTCCGTGGCCTTCTCCGTCGGGCGGAAGCCGCCCTGGAACCAGCCCCAGGTGATGTCCTTCTCGTTCATCTGGTCACCGATGTTTTTGTTGTGCAGCGCAGCAACCTCGTCGGTCTTGGAGGAGGAGCTGTTGGAGCAGTCGTCGTACAGCGGATCCGGGTCGCCCACGACGGTGACGGTCTTGCCGTCCTTGGATACTCCGGCGAACTCGTCGGACTCACCCGGTGTGATCTTCACCTGCTCGCCGTTCGACGGATCGTGGATGGTGGCGCCGGCGACGGTGGCGCCCACCAGGTTCAGCGCGCCGGGGGTCGACGGGCCGAAGATGGTGGAGTAGCTGTTGTCGTTCATGGCATAGTGCTGCGCGTAGTTCCACAGGCCCGTGACGGTGTTGCCGTCGTAGTAACCCATGGTCATACCCGGGCGGGCGTACAGGCCCTCGTTGTCCTTATCCACGTCGGTGGAGACAGTCTCCGGGAACTTGTCCATCTTGCCGCCGTTAAAAGCCTCCTGCAGCGCGGAGTACTCGTGGTTCTGGTCCACGGTGACGGCCTGATCCGGGCCCAGGCGGAAAGGCTTGACGGAGTTGGGGTTGTTCTTACCCAGCAGATCCTCGCTAGCCAGGTTGTTGACCTTCGGGGTGCCCTTCTTTGCCTTGAACTTCGGCGCATCCTGGTCGTTGGACTGCAGCTTCTCGCCGTCCTTGTTCGCGGCCTTGGGGTAGGTGGCGAAGTAGTGGTCGAAGGAGATGTTCTCGCTGTAGATGACGACGACGTGCTCGATGGGAGTCTTCGGCTTGGCCTGAGCATCGTCAGCGGCGGCAACACCCATGCCGCCGGTGGCTGCGGCGACCAGCAGGGCGCTGGAGGCGGCCATCGAAGCGACTTTGCGCAGGGCGGTGAAGGGCTTGGGAGAGTTCATGATTGGGCTTCCTCTTGCGATAGCGGTCATAGCCACCAGTCGGCTATGGCTGCAATAGGGTCAGTGTTTGAACACTCCTGATCTAACTCCTGGTTTAGCGGCCTTGCACGGCAAAGAGCATGCATTCGCATGAGTTCAACGGTTATTTACCTGTGTAACATCTCGAATTCACCTAACGGGGCGGGAAAGGTGGCGTCACAAAGCCTCCAAAGCGCAGGAAACTCACAACAAGGGGGTAGAATGGATGGGTCTGAAGGCTAAACAGAAAGGCTTCTCAAAACAGTGAGCGACGACAACAACGGTAGCGACAACCTCTTTGATCGAATCACACCGATCGATCTGCAGGAGGAAATGAAGTCCAGCTACATCGATTACGCCATGAGCGTGATCGTCGGACGCGCCCTGCCCGAAGTCCGTGACGGTCTGAAGCCCGTGCACCGACGCATCCTCTACGCGATGTTCGACAACGGCTACCGCCCCGAGCGCAGCTACGTGAAGTCCGCAAAGCCCGTCGCCGATACGATGGGTAACTACCACCCGCACGGCGACAGCGCGATCTACGACACTCTCGTGCGCTTGGCTCAGCCGTGGTCCATGCGTTACCCGCTGGTCGACGGTCAGGGTAACTTCGGTTCCCGCGGTAACGACGGCGCGGCTGCTATGCGTTACACCGAGTGCCGCATGACGCCCCTGGCGATGGAGATGGTGCGTGACATTCGCGAAAACACCGTCGAATTCCAGCCCAACTACGACGGCAAGACCACCGAGCCGACCGTGCTGCCGTCCCGCGTGCCGAACCTGCTGATGAACGGCTCCGGCGGTATCGCCGTGGGTATGGCTACCAACATCCCGCCGCACAACCTCAACGAGCTGGCGGAGGCCATCTACTGGCTGCTCGACAACCCGGAGGCGGAGGAGGCCGACGCGCTGGAGGCCTGCATGGAGCGGGTGAAGGGACCGGACTTCCCGACGGCCGGCCTGATCGTTGGCGACAAGGGTATCCAGGACACCTACCGCACCGGCCGTGGCTCCATCCGCATGCGCGGCGTGACCAGCATCGAGGAAGAGGGCAACCGTCAGGTCATCATCATCACCGAGCTGCCCTACCAGGTGAACCCGGACAACCTGGTGGCCTCGATCGCGGAGCAGATCCGTGACGGCAAGATCGCCGGTATCTCCAAGATCGACGATGAGTCCTCCGACCGCGTGGGCATGCGCATCGTCATCACCCTGAAGCGCGACGCTGTGCCGCGCGTGGTGCTGAACAACCTGTACAAGCACTCCCAGCTGCAGACCAGCTTCGGCTCTAACATGCTGTCCATCGTGGATGGCGTGCCGCGTACCCTGCGCCTGGACCAGATGCTGCGCCACTACGTGGACCACCAGATCGACGTGATCGTGCGCCGCACCCAGTTCCGCCTGGATGAGGCCGAGAAGCGCGCCCACATCCTGCGCGGCCTGGTGAAGGCCCTGGACATGCTGGACGAGGTCATCGCCCTGATCCGTCGCTCCCCGACGGTGGACGAGGCCCGCACCGGCCTGATCGACCTGTTGGATGTCGACGAGGTGCAGGCCGACCACATCCTGGCTATGCAGCTGCGCCGCCTGGCCGCGATGGAGCGCCAGAAAATCATCGACGAGTTGGCGGAGCTGGAGGAGACCATCGCCGACCTGAAGGCGATCCTGGAATCCCCGCAGCGCCAGCGCGACATCGTCCGCACCGAGCTGGCAGAGATCGTGGATAAGTACGGTGACGAGCGCCGCACGCAGATCATCGCCGCTTCCGGCGACGTGTCCGAGGAAGACCTGATTGCCCGCGAGAACGTGGTTGTGACGATCACCTCCACCGGCTATGCGAAGCGCACGAAGGTGGATAGCTACCGTAGCCAGCGCCGCGGCGGCAAGGGCGTGCGCGGTGCCGAGTTGAAGCAGGACGACGTGGTACGCCACTTCTTCGTCTGCTCGACGCACGACACGATTCTGTTCTTCACCAACTTCGGCCGCGTGTACCGTCTGCGCGCCTTCGAGCTGCCGGAGGCCACCCGTACGGCCCGTGGCCAGCACGTGGCTAACCTGCTGGAGTTCCAGCCGGGTGAGCAGATTGCCCAGGTTATCCAGATCCAGTCCTACGAGGATGCTCCGTACCTGGTGCTGGCTACCGCACATGGTCGGGTGAAGAAGTCCCGCCTGACGGATTACGACACTGCCCGTTCCGGCGGCCTGATCGCCATCAACTTGAACGAGGGCGATCGCCTGGTCGGCGCGCAGCTGTGCACCGCCGAGGACGACCTGCTGCTGGTTTCCGAAGAGGGGCAGGCCATGCGCTTCACCGCTGATGATGAGACGCTGCGCCCGATGGGTCGCGCCACCGCCGGTGTTAAGGGCATGCGCTTCCGCGAGGAGGACCAGCTGCTGGCCCTGACGGTCGTGGCGGAGGATTCCTCCCTGTTCGTGGCTACCTCCGGTGGCTACGGCAAGCGCACGCCGATGGAGGAGTACCCGACGAAGGGCCGTGGCGGCCTGGGCGTGGTTGCGTTCAAGTACGACAAGAAGCGCGGCAAGTTGATCGGCGCGCTGACGGTCAACGACGACGACGAGATCCTGGCCATGACCTCCAACGGCGGCGTGATCCGCACCGAGGTTAGCCAGATCCGCCACAGCGGTCGTGCGACCATGGGCGTGCGCCTGGTGGACCTGGCCAAGGGCAACGAGCTGGTTGCCGTGGACCGCAACGTGGAAGAAGAGGCAGAGGAATCTGCCGAGGCCACTGCGAAGGCGGAGACGGAATCCGAGTAGGCCGAGTACCCCGGGCAACCCCGGGTAGCCCGGGTAGGCCTGAAGGGTAAGCATTGAACCGAAGTAGCCTGGCGGTCGATACCGCTAGGCTACTGTCGTAAAGGCATAAAAGAGCACAACCGAGCACGAACGAGTACTGAAGAGTGCGAACAAGTACGGAGATGCGATGACGCACAAAACGCCCCCGCCGAACGCGAAGAATGCCAAGAACGCGCAGAATGCGAAAGCCAAGAACGTGCAGGCAACCGCAGGGAAGGCCAAGAACGCGAAGGCAAAGAACGTGCAGGGATCCGCGGAGCAGGCCAAGGCGCCGGTGCAGGATCAGGCTGTGGCGAAGAACCAGACCACCGCGAAGGCTGGCGAAAACGCCACCGCGAAGGCCGAGCAGAAGGCCGAGCAGAAAGCGCCGGAGACTAACGCGGCTACCCAGCCGACTAGCTCTAGCCAACCTGTCCAGCCTGACAACAAGCCCAACAAGCCCAATAAGCCCGGCAACCCGGCCAAGCGGGGCGTGCAGCGCACGATCACGTACATCGAGCCGATCAGCGCCCTGAAGATGGCGCTTATCTTTAACCTGGCGCTGTTTGCGGTGTGGTTTGTGGCTATGGCGCTGATCTACATCATTCTCGGCGCTGCGGGCACGTGGGACCGTCTGGATTCGCTGATCGGTGACCTGACGGATTCCTCTGGCATGTCCGCCGGCATGTACTTCGGTGGTGTTATCGCCATTGGCCTTTTCGAGGTTGTGCTCTTCACTCTTCTGGCGCCCGTCGCCGCACTGATCTACAACGCCTCGTCGAGCATTCTGGGCGGTCTGCGCATCCAGCTGGATCGCTAACTCTTTTGTTCTTTTTGACGCCCACTTTCCAGCCATAAAAACCGCTACTGACCAGGCGATTTGGTGATTGTCCGGGTTGGTGGGTAATGTTTCTACTCGTTCGAGGGCCTATAGCTCAGGCGGTTAGAGCGCTTCGCTGATAACGAAGAGGTCGGAGGTTCAAGTCCTCCTAGGCCCACCATCGAACACTCTTCGCTAGAGATTAAAGCGTCTGATATAGTTTCGGAAGCTTGGTTCGATAGTCAAGGGGCATTAGCTCAATTGGTAGAGCATCTGCTTTGCAAGC